>DBEWTR010000180.1:0-6030 GCA_048205775.1 Collinsella sp.
CATTATGGCTGATAGGTAGTCTTTGGCTACGTTGGCTTTATCTGCTTGGACATTGTGCCAGGCCCACCATTGGACGGTGGTTACGAAGCTTGAGGCTATGTGGTGTAGTAGGAAACTGCGGTCCATGGTGGCGGCGGGGCCGTTTGGGTCGGTAGGGACGGTTTCGGCTGCTCGTAACAAGATGGTCTTGCGTAGGCAGTCGGCGAAGACGCGGGAGCCGGCGCCGGCTACGAGGGCTCGAACGCCCTGACGGCGCTCCCAGAGGTTGTTGAGGATATGCTCGACCTGCACGAATGGGTCGTCGAGCGGTGTGCCATCGTCGTCGAGGGCGTGGGTGCAGATGTCGCTCACGAGCTCGGACAGCAGGTCGTCTTTGCTCTTAAAGAGGCCGTAGAATGTCGCGCGGCCTACGTGAGCGCGCGCGATGATGTCGCCGACGGTGATCTTGCCGTAGTCCTCTTCGCGCAGCAGCTCGAAGAACGCCGCGACGATCGCGGCGCGGCTTTTGGCCTTGCGGGCATCCATGGCTATGCGTCCGCGTCAACGAGCAGACAGCGGAGCGTCCCGGAGCAGCCCTCGTAGGGGCGCTTGCCGGCGCCGTAGCCGACGGCTTCGATGCGGTAGCGTGAGGGCAGTTGGTCGGACGTGCGCAGAGCAGTGACGATGGCGGCGCCCGTGGGCGTCACGAGCTCGCCGGCGACCGGTGCAGGCGTGAGGGCGATATTGCCCGCCTGGCACAGGTTGACGACAGCGGGGACGGGAATGGGCATGAGGCCGTGGGCGCAGCGAATGGTGCCGTGGCCCTCGGAGAGCGACTCGACCACGATGTCCTCAATACCCAGGTCGTCGAGGCAGATGGCGACAGAGCAGACGTCGACAATGGAGTCGACGGCGCCCACCTCGTGAAACAGGACGGTGTCGGGCGTTTTGCCGTGAGCCTTGGCCTCGGCAGCAGCGCGTACGGAAAAAATGGCAAGGGCGCGACGCTTGGCGCCATCGCTTAGCTGTGAGCCGTCGATGATGGCGGTGACGTCCGCCAAAGAACGGTGGTGGTGGGCGTGATGGTGACCCTCGTGGCCATGACCGTGGCCCTCATGGTCATGCTCGTGGCAGTGCTCGTGTTCATGCCCGCCATGATCATGATGGTGGTGCTCATGCTCATGCTCATGCTCATGCTCGTGGCAGTGCTCGCCAGCTGCTTCGTTGCCGTAGAGCCAGGCCATGTCGTGGTCGTGGTTCTCGAGCTCCTCTGCCAGCTGAACGTCAAAGTCGCAGGCGTCGATGCCATGCTTGTTTACACGCGTAACGGCAATCTCAAAGCCGTCGACTGGTAGCGTGGCGAGCTGCTCACGCAGATGCTCCTCGCTGGCGCCCAGGTCGAGCAGGGCCGCGACGGTCATGTCGCCGCTGATGCCCGAGGTGCCGTCTATGATAAGCGTGTGCTGATGGTTGGACATGAAATGCTCCTTAGCGGGCGCAGGACGTGCCGGCGCTCAGATGATTGATAAGACTTGCCTGATAGGCGGCGCCGAAGCCGTTGTCGATATTGACGACCGAAACGCCGCTGGCGCAGGAGTTGAGCATGGCGAGCAGTGCGGCCACGCCGCCAAAGCTCGCGCCATAGCCCACGCTGGTGGGGACGGCGATGACCGGACAGCTCACAAGGCCTCCGATGACGCTCGCCAGGGCGCCCTCCATGCCGGCGATGGCGATGACCACCTGCGCCTGGGCAAGTTCCTCGGCATGTGCGAGCAGGCGGTGCAGGCCGGCGACACCCACGTCGTAGAGGCGATCGACCTCGTTGCCGTAGAACTCGGCCGTCAGTGCCGCCTCTTCGGCGACGGGCAGGTCGCTCGTGCCGGCGCAGGCGACGACGATGCGTCCGTTGCCGGTAGGGGAGGGCTTGCCGCCTACGAGGGCGAGCTGGGCGTCCGGGACATATCCCAGGTCGATGTCGTTGTCGAGAAGCTCAGCGGTGCGCGCGGCTTTTTCGGTATCCAGGCGCGTGACCAGGATGCGCTCCTGGCCGGCATCGAGTAATGCTTTGATAATGGCGGCAATTTGCTCGGCGGTTTTACCGGCGCCGTAGACAACCTCGCCGGCTCCCTGGCGCACTCCGCGCGAAAGATCGAGCTGCGCAAAGCCCAAATCGGCGGTCGGAGCCGTCTGGATGCGCGTAAGGGCATCGGCAGGGGTGACTGATCCGCCGGCAACATCGCTCAGCAGCTGCTCAAGATCTCGCTTATCCATATATGTTCCCTTCGACGGCGCAAAGTCTAGCACTCAAAGGGTATGTTTCCGAACACTAAGACAAAATTGTTCGGAAACTATAGGACAGACTGATTCAATTGTTAGACGGATCGGCTAGTCACGCAGGATGATGTCCATGGCGAGCATCAGGTTGCGCTCGTCGATGGTAAACGGGGCTGCCTCGCGCGTCTTGGGCTTGGCGCAAAACGCGATGCCCGTGCCCGCGGCCTGGATCATGGGGATGTCGTTTGCACCGTCGCCAATAGCGACGGTGTGTGCCATATCGACGCCGCACTCAACCGCCCAATCCAGCAGCTGGATGAGCTTGGATTCCTTGGTCACAATGTTTGCCGCCAGCTTGCCGGTAAGCTTGCCGTCCACGACTTCCAGGCGGTTGGCCAGGCAAAAATCGATGCCCGCGGCGGCTACGATCTTGTCGGCGACCTCGTGGAAGCCACCGCTTACCACGCCGACCTTCCAGCCTTTGCTGTGCGCCGAGCGCACAAGCTCCAGCGCGCCGGGGGTAAACGTCACCCGCGCAAAAGTGCGATCGAACACGCTCTCATCCAAGCCGGCAAGCAGCCCCACGCGCTCCTCGAGCGCCTGCTTAAAGTCAAGCTCGCCGCGCATGGCGCGTTCGGTGATCTGTGCCACCTGCTCGCCCACGCCGGCCTCCTCGCCCAACAGGTCGATGACCTCCTGGTTGATGAGCGTGGAGTCGATATCCATAACGATGAGGCGTGCAGTCATGACGGGCCTTTCCGAGTGCAGTTGTGTTGGGGCACATTGTCGCACGGGGCGCGCCTTGGCGACGGCCACGGTGCGGCAATTGTTTCGTCTCCGTCAAGTCTTTGGGCAGGAGCTACTTTTCCGCGGCACATCGACACAGGTGCGATAAGATAGAACGCCATGTCTGGCTGCGCGGTTTACGCAGGCTGGGCAAATCTGTACGACGCCGCCCGGAACGACACGGGGCGGCACAGATCCATAAAGGAGGATCACTGGTATGAGCCAGACCCGTCCCATCGACGAGCATTCCATGCACACCCGTACCTGCGGCGAGCTTCGCCGCGAGAACGTGGGCGAAGAGGTCACCCTCACCGGTTGGGTGAGCCGTCGCCGCGATCACGGCGGCCTTATTTTCTGCGACCTTCGCGACCGCGAGGGCATCACGCAGCTCACCTTCGACCCCGAGCACTCCGACGGCGACGCCTTTAAGATTGCCGAGACCATGCGTCCCGAGTGGCCTATCAAGATCCACGGCGTCGTGCGCTCCCGTGGCGAGGAGACCACCAACGCCAAGCTCGCGACCGGCGAGATCGAGGTCCTGACCGACCACGCCGAGGTGCTCAACACTTCCGTCACCCCGCCGTTCCAGATCGAGGACGGCATCGAGACCAGCGAGGACACCCGTCTGCGCTATCGCTATCTGGACCTCCGTCGTCCCGAGATGATGGCAAACCTCAAGCTGCGCTCCGACTTTACCTTTGCCATTCGCGAGGCGCTGCACAACCGTGAGTTCATGGAGGTCGAGACGCCCTCCCTGTTCAAGTCCACGCCCGAGGGCGCCCGCGACTTCATCGTCCCCAGCCGCATCCAGCCGGGCAACTTCTACGCTCTGCCGCAGTCCCCGCAGCTTCTGAAGCAGCTGCTCATGGTCGGTGGCGTCGAGCGCTACTACCAGGTTGCCAAGTGCTTCCGCGACGAGGACCTGCGTGCCGACCGTCAGCCCGAGTTCACCCAGGTCGATATCGAGATGTCCTTCGTGGACCAGAACGATGTCATGAGCGCGCTCGAAGAGGTTCTTGCCGATGCCTTCGGCCGCATGGGTGTCGAGATGCCCACGCCGCTGCGTCGCATGAACTACTGGGATGCCATGGACACCTATGGCTCCGACAAGCCCGATACCCGCTATGGCATGCACCTGGTCGACCTGACCGACATTTTTGCCAACTCCAAGTTCAAGGTCTTCGCGACCGCCGCGAACGAGGAGGGCTCCGTCGTCAAGGCCATCAACGCCAAGGGCGTCGGTGCCTGGGCACGTGCCAAGATCGATAAGCTCGCCGGCGTGGCCTCCACGTTTGGCGCCAAGGGCCTGGCCTGGATCGCCTTCCGCGAGGACGGCTCCATCAACAGCCCCATCGTCAAGTTCTTCTCGGACGAGGAGATGGCCGCTCTGCGCGAGCGCATGGACGTCGAGCCCGGCGACCTTGTGATGTTCGCTGCCGGCCCGCGCCTGCTCTCCGACGAGATCCTGGGCGGCATGCGTTCGCACATGGCCAACGCACTCGAGATCAAGCGTGAGGGTCACGACTTCCTGTGGGTCGTCAACTTCCCGCTGTTCCATTGGGACGAGGATCGCAAGGCCTATGCTGCCGAGCATCAGCCCTTCACCCTGCCGACCGAGACCGACATCGCCAAGATCGAGGCCGACCCGTTGGCAGCCGGTTCCTGCACCTACGACTTTGTTATGGACGGCTTTGAGGCTGGCGGCGGCGGTATGCGTATCCACAACGCCGAGATGCAGATGTCCATGCTCAAGCTCCTGGGCTTTACCGAGGAGCGCGCCGAGTCGCAGTTCGGCTTCCTCATGGAGGCGCTCAAGTTTGGTGCGCCCCCGATGGGCGGTTTCGCTCTGGGCCTGGACCGCGTGTGCATGCTGCTCACCGGTTCCGACTCCATCCGCGACGTCATGGCATTCCCCAAGACGGCCAGCGGCTCCGACCTCATGTCGGGCGCCCCGAGTGCCGTTTCTGGTGCCCAGCTCAAGGATGTCAGCCTGCGCCTGATGTAGGCGAGCGGCTACCTATTGCCTGTAACGGGGGAAGGACGTGTGCCTTCCCCCGTTTTTTATGCGTGGGTGTTGCGAGGGCATAGGTTGACTGGGCGTCGCGGAAACTGCGTCCCAGAATTTGCGTCCAAAACGGGTCGCAGTTTCCCAAACAGGGTCCTTTTGGAAACTGCGACCCAGAATCCAGCCAAATAACGGGACGCGCTTTCCGGTCGAGCTTCTGGCGGGCTTTAACAAGCATCTAACGCTACAATAACTACCACGTGGCTGGGTTTGCCGGCCGAATGTGCGATGTCGTGGGAGGGGACATGGTCGAGTTTACAAAGACGATTAAAGATCCGTTGGGATTACATGCCCGCCCGGTTGCGCTGCTCTATGACATCATTGCCAAGCATCGTAGCGACGTGTCAGTCAGCATCGGCGATCGCCACACGGATGGCCGCGATGTCATGGGACTCATGGCTCTCTACGGCGAGTGCGGCGAGGACATCATCTTCCGCGTTTCGGGCGTGGATGAGGCCTCGTGCGTCACGTCGATCAGAAACCTCTCGCTCTAAGCATGACAGGGCGCGGCAAAGGACAGCTCTTTGCCGCGCCTTTTCGTTTCGTATAGGAAACTTTTTCGAAAACTGAATAGAGACCCTTTCCAAAAAGTTAACCACGTGCTAGTTTACTATAGCGAACATAGACGTGGTTAACTTTTAACGCGTCGATGTTGAGGACGAACTGACGTTAGGAGCAACTCATGTCTTGCGGACCGCAGATGCCGGCCATGCCGCTTTCGATGGTAAAAGCGGGCGAAACCGTGCGCGTGTCTCGTGTAAAGGGCAATGAGGATATGAAACACCACCTCAAGGACCTCGGCTTTGTCGAGGGCAACGAAATCCACGTGGTGAGCTCGAGTGGCGCCAATATCATCGTCACGGTGCTGGGCGCACGCTTTGGTATCGATTCCAAGGTTGCCATGCACATCATGACCGTCGGTTAGT
>DBEWTR010000252.1:0-1840 GCA_048205775.1 Collinsella sp.
GGGTCGTGTTACCGGCGAACCCGGCGCCCGAGAGCCAGGTGGCAAGGCCGGCATACTTCCAGGCGTCGAGCATCGCGTAGGCCGCGAGCACCACGAGCGCGCCCACGAGTGCGCGAGCAATATAGTTGGTGATAAAGCGGCCGTACAGGCTCTTGACGGTACGAACCGACCAGGCAAAGAGACGTGCGGTGAGACCAAAGATGATGGCGCTGATGACTACGATGACAACCGTCCGTGGTGTCATGTTGGGAACGCTGGCGATAACATTCGCCTCGTACTCGGTTCCCAAGGCAAGCGACGAAAAGTAGCCGGTAAACGAGGCGACCAGGCAGTAGATGCCCGCGGTGTAGTCGATTTTGCCGATAAAGCACATCTCCATGCCAAAGAAAGCTCCGGCAAGGGGCGAGCCGAATACGGCGCCAAAGGCCGACGAGATGCCGGCGAGCATGAGGTCGTGGTGGTCATGCTTTTTGAGGTGGGCGAGGCTCGAGATGTTGCTGGCGATGGTGCCGCCAATCTGCACCGCAGCCCCCTCGCGACCGGCCGATCCGCCGGTGAGGTGCGTGAGCGTGGAGCAGACGAAGGTGAGAACGGCCATGCGCATATGGATAAGGCGTGTGCCCAGGGCGGAGTCGATGACCAGGTTGTTACCTCGTTTGGCGGCAAGGCCGTGGTTTTTGTACACCCATGCGGTGGCAACGCCCACAACGGGAAGCAACGCGTAAATCCACACGTGGTGCTCGCGATAATCGGTCGCGATATTCAGCGAGGCCAAAAATGCCCAAGCGGCAACACCCATGGCGAGTGAGACGATGACGACGAGCGCGAGCAGTTTGGCGCTTGCAAACAGGTTGCGGGCGTTGCGGCGTGTGTCGGCGGCCAAGAGCTGCTCGGAGCGGGTGAGTTGACGCCTGCCGGCCATGATGACGTCGCTAAGGGAGAAAAAGCCGCCATCGTCGAGCGGCTGGGAATGATCCTGCGCTTCGTTTGCGCTTTCGGGTTTGTTGTTATGAGCCATATATTCCTCTTTTAGGTTGCAACGCAAGCATTATAAAACGTGGCAAGCGCGACGAGCCGGTGGGTTGCTTTCCATTCTGTTTCGCGGCTTGCGGCCGACAGGTGTATTTGCGGGTACAGGCCAAATCGCGGTCGCGCGTCGGGGGATTATACTGAGACAAGCATAAAGAATCGGCGTCCCTGTTGTGCGCCGTGGCATTAAAGAGGTGCATATGGCAGAGAAACTCATTCCGCTGGAGGACGCGCAGTCGATCGTTCTGTCGCACGTTGCTCCGACCGATCTCGTCGAGATTCCCGTGTGGCAGGCCGCCGGTCTTCCCTTGGCCGAGGACGCGGTGGCCGATATCGACATCTCGCCGTTTGCCAACAGCGCTATGGACGGATATGCCGTGCGCTCGGCGGACTTGGCGCAGGCGTCTGGTGAGACGCCGGTGACGCTCGACGTTATCGGACACGAGGCAGCGGGCCATGTCTTTGAGGGCGTGGTCGGCACGGGCGAGGCGGTCCGCATCATGACGGGCGCTCCGTTGCCCGAGGGTGCGGATGCTGTGGTGAAATACGAGATTGTCGATGTGCTCGACGGTGACGGCAACGAGGGCTCGCACGTTCGCTTCTCGGTGCCGGCCAAGGTAGGGGAGAACGTTCGCTCTGCCGCCGAGGAGGCCCATGCCGGCGATGCTGTGATGCGCGCCGGCGAGGTCGTGGCTCCGGCGGGCGCGGGTCTGCTGGCAAGCGCCGGATACGCGAGCGTGAAGGTGCACGCTGCCCCGCGTGTGGGCATCATCTCGCTGGGCACGGAACTGGTCGCACCGAGTAGGGTACC
>DBEWTR010000189.1:0-7558 GCA_048205775.1 Collinsella sp.
CGCTGGCAAGCTGAGCCGCACGCGGATAATCGGGCGTCATCGTAACGTCGCCCATCGTGTATCCGAGCGTGTTGAATCCGGTCAGGCCCCATCCGGTCGTGAATAAGTTTGCCTCTTCATCGGTGATGGGAAGCGGGCTCAAAGGCTCTTTCATCATGTCGACTTTGACAAAATCGCCCAGTTCGAGCTTACCGTCAGTCACCGACATCACGCCGCGAGAACCGGGGAAACCGCCGCAGGCGCGGATCTCGACATTGCTCATCGCGAGCACAAGATAATGACGCGTCTGGCCGTTGGCGCCGAGCATCTGGGGAAGGACGGGGGCGACCTTCTCCGCCGCGTCAACCGCACCGTTGAGGGTGGCAAAGCCGTCCTTGGCTTTATCGACCAGCTCGGTCACCTGGGAAATATGAGTATCGCCAATGCCCTGGACCTTCTCGTTGGCGCTCTTGAACACCTTCGAGCTGCTGGAAAGCGAATCGGCGACCGCCTGCAGCGCGGACACGTTAATCATGCCGTCCTGGAACAGCTTGCCGGGCGTAGCCTGCGAGAGGTTGTCGGCCATGGGAACCAGCGCATTGCTCGAGACATCGGACAGGGCGTCAATCATGGTGCGGGCCGCATTGATATCGCTGCCATACACCGGGATAAACGAAGCCGCCGCCCACAGCGGGCTCGAGGTCTCCGCCTTCATGCTGTCGCAGAGCTCATCGATCTTTTTCGCGTCGTCAGGCAGCGTCGAAAAATCGCCCGACGTGACCTTGTCCTTAAGGCCACCGACGATCTCGACAGCCTCCTTCGCTTCGCTCTTTACGGTCTTTGCCGAGTTAAGCAGCATAAAGCCGCTTGCGCCAAGCGCAACGAGAAGCACCGCGACTACAGCGGCAATAATGGCGCCGGTGTGACGCTTTTTGCGCTCGCCCTTGCGATGGCGATGACGGACCAGACCGTCAGAGGTCGAACTCGACGAAGCGTCGCTACCGTAGTTCAAGCCAAAATCGTAATAATCTTCCTTGGAACCCGAGCCCGCAAACTCGGCACCGCTATCATCCAGGCGGGCGAACGTGCCAGTCTCGGAGGCGCCGGTGTAAATCGTGCCAAGGTTACCCGTAAGCCCCGCGCCACCGGCAGAGGGAGTATTGTTGTCGGCCTTGCCGGCATTAACGTTGCCGGCGGCATTCGCGGCGTTGGCAGCACCTGCGTTGTTCGCAGGTGCCGAAGGAGCCCCGCTCGGCTGCGACGCGGAGGTTGCACCGCCCGCAAAGACATTCCCTCTTGCACGGCCGGTCTTTTTTGCCTTTTGAGACTGCTCGTACAGAGCGGTAAACATCGCCGTCTCGCCCGGGGACACGCGCTTACCGGAGCCGCCCTGTCCAGCGTCGCCCGGCGTGCCGGCCTTACCAGCCCCGTTCGGACGCGGCGGAACTGCAGGACGGCCGCTATCGCTGCCCTTAAAGTGATTACCAGCCATAAAGAAATCCTCGCAATTGAGTCGCAATGAAAAAGTCCATAACGTTACTAGTTTATGGCATTTTGAGCATCGACAGCTAAACTCCAGACACGGACATCAATTGGCGAAAATGCGGCACAACACCTTTTCTGTCTTGGCGGCGGCGTCAACTACACCGTAAGGAACATCATCACGATGATCATGGCAAAGCCGATAAGGTCGGTCGGCAAAAACACCGTGCCCAGCATAACGGCGCTGGTGATGGTCGCCGAAACCGGCTCCACAGTTCCGATGAGGCTCGCACGCACCGAGCCGATGTCCTTAACGCCCTGCATATAGAGCATGTAAGCAAAAAACGAGCCGATAACCACGAACACCGCGAGCGCCTCGATACCGGCGGCATCGAGCGCCGGCATATGCGCCCAGGGCTGCACGAAGACACATGAGACCACGCCCGCCGTGAGCATTGCCGAGCCCGTGACGATGGGGCTGCCGTATTCGGGCAGGATCTTGGCGGGAATCACCGCCATACACGCGGCGCTGACCGCACACATAAGACCTGCTGCCAGGCCAAGCGGCGAGATATTCAGGCTGGTAGGGTCGCCGCCGGTGGCAATTAAAAAGGTTCCACCCAGAGCCAGGCCAATGCCAATGACTTCGCGAGTACGCGGCATGCGGCGATCGGTCACGCAGGCGTAGCCCATGATGATAACGAGCTGCAGGCACTGGAGCACCGTCGCGGTTCCGGCGTTCGTCAGGCGCACGGCCGAAAGATAGCAAAACTGGTTGAACAGCAGGCCAAAGGCGGTAAAGAGCAGCAGCTGCTTGCGATCGGGGGGTGTGGTCCAGAGCTTAATCAGGCGCTCGCGGTCGCGCGTAACAACCACGGCCATAAAGAGTAGACCGGCGAGAATCTGACGCACGCTCATAAGCCACAAGGTGTCGACGTGGTAGGTATCGAACAGAAAGCTCGCGCTGGTGCCCGAGAAGCCCCAAAACGAACCGCCCACCAGCGTAGCCAAGACGCCCGTGATCATCTTGCGCGACGACGCATCGTTAAGGCGCTCGCGCCAGGCGCGACGGGTGTTGCGGCTGAACTCGTCGGTGCCCTCGGGCACATCAATGTTCGATATATCGGTCATCGGCACCGAAGCCCCTGTGCCTTCGACCTGCTCGACACACTCTTTGCTCATTCCACTCCCCCGAAACAGCCTGGAAACAATTCGGCTTACCTTACCACGGCGAAGTCACCAGCTGGAGGCTTGTCCGCTTATCGGTTGGACAATTCCGCAGGCGTCTTTCCATAGCTCGATACCGTAATGGCTCTGCATTATGCGATAGCCAAATCGCGGCAGCAGGCTTTTTTGAAATGGATATGACAAAGCCCCCGAATTCCACAATGTAAGCGATTTTTAAAAATGTTCTTGCCACCGAGTTCAGGCTCAGTTATATTATCCCTTGCGCGCTTGCGCACCCTTGATCGGGCGTTTAGCTCAGGGGGAGAGCGCTTCCCTGACACGGAAGAGGTCAGAAGTTCAAATCTTCTAACGCCCACCAAATGTTCGCAGCTCAGAGGCTATGTCCTCTGGGCTGTTTTGTTTTATGTCGCCAAATCCACTGGCAGCTCCAACCGCTCAAACAACCACCCTGCCCATGCACAAAACCGCGTCAGCGACCCAAGTGCCTATCCCGGCTGACTCCGCAGCCAATCGAAACCGCCCCAATAGCCACCGAGGCCGAGACCAACGCGTCTCGAACCCATCCGCGCCGCAGCTTCTCGGCAAAACGCCGCGATGTCTGCGCCCTGCGGTATCCTTGAGCCACTTGCACCTGCAGCACCAAGGAGCCGCCATGCGCACCGAGCTCGATGTCCCCTTTTCGCACAAAGAAGAAGCCAAGGCGCTGGGCGCCAAATGGGACCGGACCAAGAAGATCTGGTATGTACCCAGCGGCGTCAACCCCGAGCCCTTTGCCGAATGGCTGCCCGGTGTTGACCGATCCGACCCCTCAGCGCCGTATATATATCTAGTACTGGGCAAGCGCGAATGCTGGAAGTGTCACAAAGAGACCTCGGTCGCGGCCTTCGGCATTCCCTATCGAACCGATAACGACGAGAGCATCGCCATCGCGCACGCACCCAACGAAGCCGGGCACATTGCCATCGACACGGCCAACGCCAACGCACTCGCCATCGTGCCCGCTCTTGGCTGCGTACCGGGCGAGATCCGCGACTACCTTCATAAGCGCTGCGGCTACAAGCCCGTAGGCGCGCGAGCCTCCAAAGCCCCGTCGCTCGGCAACACGTGCACCAGTTGCGACGCGCTGCAAGGCAGCCGCTATCTGTTCGAGGAGCCCTCGTCCCCGTTTGCCCTCACTGCCATCAACAAGCTGCCGGCACTGGAGTTTATACGCGTCGAAGTTGCCGGCGTCTTTGGCGTCCCGGTCACGCGTACCGACTTTGACCAGGCGCTCTTTACCTGGGCACGCGACCATCACGCCGAGTTCCACAAGCAACTCGGTGAGGGGATTTATTTGTAGAGGCAAAAGACACTCACAGCCAACTCCTCCGCATCACCTATCCCTCGTCGCCGGCGTCGTACACGATATCGAGGCCACAAACAGGGCATTTCTCCGGATACACCGGCATATGAACGCCTGTCCGTTTTCTCACTTCGTCGCTGAACCTGTCGCGCGCATCGATGAACCGAATGTCGAGACACGGTATTTGCGAGCCGCAGCAAGGGCAGGTGACGACAAACGACCCGCAATCAACCTCTACGCTCGGAAACATATTGTTGTCTATAAGGGCACACGGCAGTTTTCCGTACTTCCCCATCGCAATATCGCCTCGCCAGCTCATACACGCTCCACTCTCGCTATACAAAACAGGAAGAGCATGCACCGGCGGGCGTGCGCGAGATTGCATCGCCACGCGATCCGATCAAACAACACGATCGTCAAAGAATGCCAAAGCCAAATACGCTAATACGGCAGAAGCCCCGCCTTTTCACGCTTCTTTTCCGAGCGATCGAACTCAATGCGATGGGCCTCAAGAAACACCGTATTGGGTCGCCACTGACGCTCATTCGGCTGCCTTAGCGTCGCACCCGCAAAGGAAGCGTAGCCGGTCTTATCCAGCAGGTACGATCCGCACAGCCGATATTCGCCGCAAACAGGCTCAAACGAAATCAGGTGAGCATCAAATAGGGAATGAAGATCGCGTCGAAGCAGAATGCCGTTGCTGGCAACCTGCGATTTGGGTCCCGAGTAATTCTCGATATGTGCAGCCTCCAGAGCTTCGCTGACGCCGCAGTCCGACACCGCGCAACGGCCATCATAGGCGGCAACGAGCTGCTTGCGGAACCATTGCTGCCCCAATCGCTCGCGCCTTAACGCATAGCGGACCTTTTCGTCGTCGGTCGTACCCTGTCCGGCAAACTCAATATCGACGGGCATGTGCTTCAGATAACTCATGTCGGGCGCAAAACGAGGGTCCGGTCCGCCTTTATGAACAGGACCGTGCAGAACAAACCATCCGTTTTCGGGCTCGAACCGCTCAACAAACGCAAGGCCGAGCACCTTATAGCCCACCTCGGTTGCAAATATGACTCCGACCGGAACGCCACATTCCATGCAGTTGAGCATTTTACGGTTATAGTCTTGGTCTCGAGAACCAACGGCGCCTGGCGCTTGAACCGAATACTTAATGACCCACGTGCCATCGTCCAAATAGAGCGGAGGCACATCGTTGATGCTCTCGGTTTGCCGCTGGCGCGCTTGTACCCCGCTACCCCACTTCCCTGTATACTGATGTAGCACGTGTTTCATCCGGGCTTGTTGGGCCGGGTCTTTCATGGGAGGTTCTTGTGGCTGTTTCGAATCCGCCTAAGGGAAGCGTTTCTTCTTCGTCCATCAAGCCGGTTACACGCAAGGCCGTGCGCTGCCAGCGCGAGGTCGCCTGGCTTGTCACGCAGGCAGCAGGCAGACTCGTGGCGAGCACGGAGGACGTCAATGCTCCCACACCGAGCTTTGTGCTGGCAGCGGCGCTGAATCGAGTACGCCAGCTGGAACTCGTCGCACAAGAAGACGGCAGCCATCTTGGCTACCAGGACGCTATGGCGCCCGACCTGTTGACCTTTTGTCGCATGACCAAATTGCCCGCCGCGCCCAATACGCTTTCGGACGCAGGCTACATGTTTACGCTCTCGGGCGCGGACCTTATCCGCGACATCTATGCATACTGCAGCGAGCTCGCCGAGCGCCACGTCTTTGACGCGGCAGAAGTCAAACCGGGAAATGTCATCAAGCTGGTTCTTAGGCTGTTCTTGATGGACGGGTTCGGGGCCATGCCGGCGTAAGCCGAGTCTTTAGCATCACCGTCGACTGGACAACAACCGCTTTACCTTAGTGGGCGCCAATCGAGGGTCGATTATTGAGTCGCCTCGTCCACTAACGCATTTATTCCACGCGCTCTGACAGTCGATATTTGCGGTTGCGGCTCGTCGCCGGCGCCGTGGGCTCAAGCTCGCCTTGAGCAATGAGCGCGTTGACGCGCGACCTAACCTGGGAAATTGTAAGCCCCGTGCGTTCTGCCAGCTCACGCGTCCCCAGCTCGCCGTAGTGTTTGAGTGCCGTCACAATTAAGCCCCCGCCATGATCGACCGGCTCGATCTTTGAACGGTAAAGTACGACCTTGAACCGATCGAACCCCGGGCAGAACAGGGGCTCGGCCAGACCATGCGCGCGCATGGCATCGATCATCATCGGGATGCCCGAGCCATTGCCCTCAGCCGGCGAACCTGCGCCATCCGGCAGCGGGACAATCGACATGAGTTTCACGAGCGTCGCGTTACGGCATCGGGAGCTGCCGTCAAACAAGTTCTCGCGAGTCTTTCCCCCGTAAAGGCCGCCAGGATTCGTCACCTCGACACGATCGTCAAAGACGTCGACGGCAATCGATTGTCCACAGAACCGATCCCCGTATTCTCGATGGATTACGGCGTTGGCGATTGCCTCGCGCAGAACCTCCTCGGGAATCTCAAGCGAGTCGGCACGCGAGACGCCTTGGACGGTCGAGGTTCGCCGCAAATTCTTGGCGACGGCCGCGACAGCATCCGAGATCATCTCGCCCAACGTTCCCTCACAGATTGTGCGGTCCATGAACCTCAGCGACCCCGCCATGCCCTTCTGAGTTCCCGCATGGACAGCCACGTCAATGAAGAGCTTGGGATAGAACTGCTGAGGGTAGGTGCCCACAACTAGGAGTCCAGCCTTGGTGACATTGCCCTGGGAATCAAAGATATTTAGGCGCTCCAGCTTCGTTTGTTTGTCCGGCGCGCCGCGCATTGCCCGGGGCGTCAACGAGAAAGCCCGATCTATCGTACGGTCGACCAGCGTCTCGTCGAGATCGTCCGCGCCCGCACCCGCCACCGCGTCGCGATCGCTCGGAGTCGCTCGACCGTATGACGCCAATGCGAGCACCTCGGTCGATGAAAGCGGCACATCTTTGTCATCGATGCGCTTGTAGCTGCCGCCCTGGGCGCCCCGCTCTATGACATAGCAGGGCTTGCTCGACGGATCGAGCTCCTCAATCGTAATGACGAGAACGATGACGCCCTGAAGCTCCACTCGCTCGATCGTGTATTTGGGCGGATTGGCCAGCTTTCCTCGACCGCCCGCATCACCCATGCCTGACACAAATTGGTTGAGCACTTTCTCGGTCTCGAAGTTCTCAACCGGGACAAAACCTGCGCGCTCACTCACTCCGAGCACGATGAGTCCGCCGGCAGTGTTCGCGAATGCGCTCACCGTTTCCCACACGTCGCGAGAAAGCGTCGTGGCGCTCTCCTTCACTTCGACGTTAAGATCATCCGAGCCCATACGCCTTAAAGACTCAAGCAGACCGGTCAGCTCGTTTTCGTTCATCTGCACGTCCTTTCGCTCGGTCCTGCGGAGAATGCCGCGGATAGATTTCCCTCGTCTCTCAGTTATCTCTCGTAATTATCTCTCATTTATCTCTCTATCTCTCGGCTTAGAGATAAGAGATAGATAGAGGTGGAATGTCTACCATTTGCTTCATTTATACATATTTTTGCTGGTAGAACAATC
>DBEWTR010000202.1:0-12990 GCA_048205775.1 Collinsella sp.
GAATACATGCTTGATTAGACTCGCATACAAGTTAGATACAGGTTGATCACATGAACGCTTCGTCTAAAAAGAAACTGAGCCAATACGAGCGCTTGGCGGGCATGTTGCGTGACCGCATCGCCGCCGGTATCTACGCACGCGGAGACAAGCTGCCGTCCGAGATGGAACTCATGGACGAATCGGGGCTGTCGCGCAGCACCGTGCGCCACGCCCTTAAGGTACTCGTTGATGAGGGCCTGGTGCGCACCGAGCGCGGGCGCGGCGCCTTTGTGGCCGACACGCCCGCGCTCCACGAAAACAACCTGGTGTTTTCGAGCTATACCAAGCAGGTCGAAGGCCAGGGCATGAAGCCCACCACGCGCACGGTGGACTCGGGCTTTACCAAGGCGGGCGGCAGCATAGCTAAGTTCTTTGATGCCGCCGTGGGCAGCAAGCTCGTCAAACTTGTCCGCCTGCGTTATCTGGACGATGCGCCGCTGTGCCTGGAGACCACCTACCTGCCGCCAAGCTTCGAGTCGCTCATCGACCGCGATATCAACGGTTCGCTCTACGCGACGCTGCGCCAAGAATTCCATCGCGCGCCAGCACAGGGACATAAGACCTTTGAGGTGTGCTATGCCTCGCAAAACGAGGCGTTTTTGCTCAACGTCGAGCGCGGGCAGGCGCTGATCCTGATCACCGACTACGTCTACGACACCGACGGCCGACCGCTCCATGTCTCTAAGCGCATCCAACGCACCGACCGCGCCAAATACACCGAGCCCATCGGCTAACCTGCCAAAACCACCGCAAAGGGGACAGGCACCTTTGTGGTGGTTTTAGGCGAGGAGATCGGGGAACCAGGTTGGTTTGGGTTGGTTGGGCGTGCGCTCGGCCAGGACCAACTCCATCCAGCACATGTCGTACCAGCGGCCGAACTTTTGGGCACAGCGATCGAAGGCGCCCACCAAGCGATATCCCATATGGGCATGGAAGTCCTGGCTATTGTGCGTTAGATACTCGTCGTCCTTGTCGTGCGGCACGGCGATGAGCGCGCACATGTTGGTGATGCCCATCGCGATCAGGCACTGCTTGAGCGCATCGTGCAGCTTGCGACCCAGCCCGCCATGGCGCACATCGCGTGCCAGGTAGATCGACGTCTCGACCGACCAGTCGTATGCCTCGCGGCTGTTAAGCGGACTCACGTAGGCATAGCCTACCGGACGCCCGTCCAACTCCATCACCAAATACGGATAGCGCTTGAGCGTACGCTCAATACGCCCGGCGAACTCCTCAACGCTCGGCACCTCGTATTCGCAGGTAATCGCCGTCTGGCGCACATACGGCTCATAGATGGCAAGCAACGCCGGCGCATCATCGGGCGTCGCCAGACGAATCGTCGGATCGGACATCTCGGTCATACAACCCTTCTCCCCCAAAAGCAAAGGCCGCCCTGCGCCAAGCTCAGGCGCAGGGCGGCCCCTTGTCATTACATCAGGCTACAGGACAGCCGCCAGCGCGTCGATGTCCTCCTGCGTCGTGGCCCAGCTGGTGCAAAAACGCACCACCGTGTGGGTATCGTCGTACTTTTCCCAGTACTCGATCGCCGCATGCTCGCGAATGCGGGCCATGTCCTCGTTGGGCAGAATCACGAACTGCTGGTTGGTCGGCGTCTCCAAGAAGAACTGGTAGCCGCGCTCGTGCAGCACGCGACGCAGCGCCTGAGCGGTCTCAATCGCCTGGCGACCAATCTCAAAATACAGGCCATCGGTAAAAAGAGCCTCGAACTGCACACCCGTCAGGCGGCCCTTGGCAAGCAGCGCGCCATGCTGCTTAATACGCGGAATGGGATGCGCCGGGGCATGCATGCCGCAGAACACCACAGCCTCGCCGCAGAGCGCGCCGCACTTGGTGCCGCCGATGTAGAACACGTCGCACAGCTGCGCCAGCTCGGGCAGGGTAATGTCGCACTCATCGGCCGCCAGTGCATAGGCCAGGCGGGCGCCATCCACAAACAGCGGAATCTCGCGCTTCTGGCACACCGCGTGAATCGCCGCGAGCTCGGCCTTGGAGTACAGCGTGCCGTACTCGGTCGATAGACTCACGTACACGGCGCCCGGGAACACTGTGTGCTCGTAGCTCTCGTTTTCGTAGAACACCTGGATATAGTTCTCGAGGTCCTCGGCGTGCATCTTGCCCTCGTAGCCGGGGATGGTGAGCACCTTGTGGCCGCCAAACTCGATGGCGCCCGCCTCGTGACAGGCGACGTGGCCAGTCTCGGCAGCAACGACGCCCTCGTAGGGCGCAAGCAGCATGTCGATCACCGTCGCGTTGGCCTGCGTGCCGCCCACCAGAAAAAACACGTCGGCATCGGGGGCCTGGCAGGCCTCGCGAATAAGTTGCTTGGCGCGCTCGGTATGCGCATCGGTACCGTAGCCAGGCTGCGGTTCCATGTTGGTATCGACGAGCGCCTGCAGCACTGCCGGATGTGCACCGTGGGAATAGTCGTTGTTAAACGCGAGCATGGCAATCCTCTCTTACCGGGTATCGGCCAGATGATTCAAACGGAGCTATTGTACGCCGCTGGGATAGGCAATGCGCGCGGCAAGGCACTCAAGCGCCAGCACCAGGGCAAAGCCGCAGCTCACGTCACTCAAAAAGTGCGCTCCGATCACGATGCGGCCAAACGCGACGAGCGCCGCGACCACAGCCGCCGTCCAAAAGACCACACGACGGCGCGACGGCTTTTCCTTAAAGGCCGTCGCGGGAAGCCCAGCGAACATGAGGCCGATCGCCGCGTGCGCCGTGTGTCCGCTCGCAAACGACTTAAAGCCGTCCTTGACTACACCGGCGGCAATATAGGCCCACTTGTCGGGGTTGCCGATCACCCACCACGGCTGAAACTCGAGTCCCTGCGTCACCTCGATCACGCGCATGCGCGGGCGCGACCACAGTGGCTTGACGATCACGTTGAGGATGATGGCCTGAGCGATCCACACGGCAAGCACCATCAACGCCCAGCGCGTGAGTTCGTCGGGCTCGGTCGTGCGCGTGAGGCGATAGACGATAAGGTTGGCAGCGATGACCAGCACAAACGTCAGCACCAACTGAGCCGCAATGAGTTTACCGCCAACCCTCAGGGACGAAACGATCTCGTAGCCGGTCAGGCCAACGTTGACGAGGATGCCGAGCGCGGCAAGCCATTTGCTGCCCCTGGAGTCGGGACGCACCGCGCGCACGAGCATAACGCCCGCGATGCTCGCCGTCAGCTCAAACGGCAACTCGCCAGCGGCCTCGATAAAGCGGCCGTACATGCTGCCGATGTTGAACAGCGCGCTCGAGATCTGATAATCGAAGAAACTGCCCACGCCCAGACAAAGACACAGGACAACCGCGATAGCGGCGGCGTCTTTCTTGTAGATGTACCCGAACATGCTTTCCTTTCGATGGGGCTGGAATCAACCTGCGAGGTGGCGGGGCAAAGAACAACTGGTAGCTCTGCCCCGCCACGCCCCCTACTTGTTAGTCATCGTCGCTCGCGCCTAATTGCTGCAGCAGCATGAGTGCCGCGGCCACGGGGCCGGTGCCGTCGTTGGCGTCGAGACCGCGACCCAGGCCGCTGCCTGCGCCGGCGCCCGCCTTGTAGGGCACCGACAGTTTGCGGCTCTTGGGGAAGTTCACCGCGCCATAGCGGGTCTTTAGTTCAAAGGCCACCTTCTTGGGCACGTCGACACCCAAAAACGTGATGCGACCGCCACTGAGCGTGACGCTCTCGAGCCCCAGACGCTCGCCGCGAATGCGGATGCGCGCGCGATTGAACAGGTTGAGTCCCGCCAACGGCAGCTCGCCATGCGCGGCTTCGGTCTCCTCCTGCACCTCATCGATGCTCTCCAAGTCCTCGGCCGCCGCGAGTTTGCGGTACACGAGCACGCGCTGGTCCACCGCCGGCATGTACTCCTCGGACAAGAAATAGTCGGCCGGCAGGTTAATACCCACGCTCGCCGCCTCCACGCCGGCATCGTCGTCGCCGCGCGCCTCGGCCACGGCCTGTCCCAGCATCTGCGTAAACAGGTCAAAGCCCACGCTCGACAGGTTACCGTGCTGCTCGGCACCCATGAGCGAACCGGCACCCCGGATCTCCAGGTCGCGCATGGCGATGCGCATGCCGCTGCCCAGGTCTTGGAACTCGGAAAGTGCAGTCAGACGCGCCGTAGCCTCCTCGGTGAGCGGCAGCTCACCCGGGAACATAAAGTACGCGTATGCCTGCGTGGCCGAGCGGCCAACACGGCCCTTGAGTTGGTAGAGCTGCGCCAGGCCCAAGCGCTGCGAGTCCTCGATGATCAGTGTGTTGGCGGTCGCATTGTCGATACCGCTCTCCACGATGGTCGTGGCGATGAGCACGTCGATCTTTTTGGTCGCGAACTCGATCATCACGTCCTCGACCTCGCGCGGGCTCATCTTGCCGTGCGCCACGCCCACGCGTGCCTCGGGCGCGGCCTCGTGCACGCGCGCCACGGCGTCGTCGATGGTCTTGACGCGGTTGGACACGTAGTACACCTGACCGCCGCGGCCCACCTCCAGGCGAATCGCCGCGCTCACCACATCGGGGTCGTACTCCCCCACGTGCACGATCACGGGACGACGCCCGGTGGGCGGTGTGGTGATCAGGCTCATGTCGCGCACGCCGCTCGTGGCCATCTGCATGGTTCGCGGAATCGGCGTTGCCGAAAGCGTGAGCACGTCAATCTGCTCACGCAGGTTCTTGAGCTGCTCCTTGTGCTGCACGCCAAAGCGCTGCTCCTCGTCGATGATCACCATGCCCAGGTTCTTGGGGTTCACGTCGGCCGAAAGCAAGCGGTGCGTGCCGATGAGCACATCAATCGTGCCCTCGGCAAACGCCTTAAGCGCGCGCTTCTGCTGCGCCGGGGTGCGGAAGCGGCTGAGCACTTCGACCTCGAGGCCAAACGGGGCAAAGCGCTCAAAGAACGTCTCGTAGTGCTGCTGGGCCAGAATGGTTGTGGGGCAGAGCACCATGACCTGACGGCCGGAGTCCACACACTTAAAGGCAGCGCGCAGGGCGACCTCGGTCTTGCCAAAGCCCACGTCGCCGCACAGCAGGCGGTCCATGGGCTTGGGCGCCTCCATGTCGGCCTTAATATCGGCGATAGCCTCCAGCTGGTCGCGCGTCTCGTCGTAAGGGAAGCTCTCCTCCATCTCGATCTGCTCGGGCGTGTCGGGCGGGCAGGCGATACCGGTAATCGACGAGCGGCGCGTATACAGGTCGACCAGGTCAAACGCCAGCTTTTTGGCGTTCTTGCGCGCCTTGTTGGTGGCGCGTGTCCAGTCGGCGGTGTTGAGCCTGGTCAGACGCGGCTTATCGCCGTCGGGGCCAACATAGCGCGTGATGCGGTCGACCTGCTCGAGCGGCACGTAGAGCTTGTCGCCGTCGGCATATTCCAGCAAAAAGTAGTCGCGCTCCTTGCCGCCCACTTCCTGGCGCGCGATCTCGCTAAAGAGCGCGATGCCGTGGGTGGCGTGCACCACGTAGTCGCCCGGCTTAAACGGGAACGTGATCTGCGTGATGTCAACCTTGCGGCGGCTGCGCGCGCGGTTGGCATCCATGCGGGCGTTGAGGTCGGCGATCGAGAACACGGCCAGGTTGGCATCGGGCACCACCACGCCCTGCGGCAGAGCGGCATCGACAAAGGTCACGCGTCCGCGCGAGATGGTGGGCACGGCGGCGCCGGCGGCAGCCTGCGCGGCACCCGCCTCGAGCGAGCGGGCGTTGAGCGCGTCGGCCTTACGCTCGCGAATGGAAGCATGGGCCTCCTGGCGTGCGGCACGGTCGGCGGAATCCGCCGCTGCCACGCGCACGCGGTCGCCGATGGCGTCGGCGTTTTCGGGCGCGGCCGTCAGTGACTCCTCAAAGGTTATGCCCTCGTCGCCAAAGGTGAGCTCCATCGACTCGCGCGCGCCGCGGTCGGGACTGGCAAACACGCAGGCATAGCGCTTGCCCACGACTTCCTGAATGCGCGTCATAAAACGGTTGTCCGAGCCCGCAATGGCCGGCTGCTCAATCTTGAGCTCTGCCGTCACCGCGCCGCCGGCACGAATGAGGCTCACGTAGTTCAGGCGCTGCTGGGCACCAAAGTCGAGCTGCTGAGCACGTACATATAGGCCATCCAGTCGGTCAATCCCCGCCTCGCCGGCACGGGCCTCGATATCCTCGTAGGCGCGCAGACAGTCGTCGAACAGCGAGCGCGGCTCGGACAGAACCACGAGCGCCTTGCCGCTCACGTGCGCCAGCGGGCTCACGGTCTGGCCGTACATCACCGGCAAAAAGCGGTCGAGTTCGGGCGTGACGATGCGCGCATCCACCATCTCGAGCAGCGCCGCCAACTTGCTGTCGTCCTGGCTGGCGCGGTAGAGCGCCACATGCATGTTGTGGACGGCCTCGTCGGTAAGCGCCAGCTCACGGCACGGGAAAATCTCGATACTGTCCTCGTTGCCGATGGTCTGCCCCGTTGAGCTCACCATGCGGCGGATGCGATCGATCTCGTCGCCGAAGAACTCAATGCGCACGGGCGCTTTTTCCTGCGCGGGAAACACCTCGACGGTGTCGCCGTGCACGCGGAACAGGCCGGGCGCGTCGGCGGCGCCGGCATTGGTGTAGCCCATGCCCACCAGGCGATGCGGCACCTCGTCAAAAGGAATATCCTCGCCCACCGCAAAGGTCGTGGACTCCCAGTAGCGGCTCTCGACTGGCGGCACGCAGCGCAGCAACGCGCGGGCCGAGGCAACCATGATGCAGTTGTCCCCGCGCACGATGCGCCCGAGCGCCTCGCAGCGCTGCGCCACCACGGCGTCGTCGGGCGCCTGCTCGCGCCAAGGGTAGTCCTTGCGCTCGGGAAAGCGGCACACGTGCGCCAGCCCCACATAGGCGGCCAGGCTGCGCGCAGCGCGATCGGCCGCGTCCTCGCCGCTCACAATGTAGACCGTCGGGCGCGGACGGCGCGCAAACTGGGCCGCCGCCATAAGCGTGCGACCCGACTGCGACACGGCCAGCGTCACGTCCTCGCCGGCATCGAGTCCCGCCTCGACGGTCTGCAGCGCCTCGGCAGTGTAGAGCTGCGCGGCTATACGGTGAATGAGCATGCTGTTCCTCCGGCATCGCAACGCCAAAAGCCCGCCGGGGCAAGCTCGGCGGGTCGTACGTCAAATACATTGTCTGTCATGGTAGCGCATGGAGAGGACTCCGGCTCAAGGGCAAACCCAGCCCCGCAAAAAACGCCAGACGAAGATGCGTTCCGCCCTACCCCGCTACGCGCACGCTGGGGCACAAATCTGCCAGCGGACACTCGTCACACTTGGGTTTGCGGGCGTCGCAGATCTCGCGACCGAAGGTGATCCACTGATGGTTAACCGACTCCCAATACTCGTGCGGCAAAATCTTGAGCAGATCCTGCTCGGTCTTGAGCGGCTCCTTGGCATGCGTCTTGGGACTCAGCATCAGGCGGTGCGCAATGCGGTTGACGTGCGTGTCCACCGCAATGCCCTCCACGATGCCATACCCCACGTTGAGCACGATGTTCGCCGTCTTGCGTCCCACGCCCGGCAGCTTCACGAGTTCCTTCATGTCGGCCGGCACCTCGCCGCCATAGTCGGCGACGATCATCTGCGCGGCCTCGACGGCATGTTTGGCTTTGCTCTTGTAGAAGCCGAGCGACTTGATGGTGTCTGCCACGTCAGCCACGCTCGCCCCGGCCATGGCCTCGGGCGTGGGCCACTGGGCAAACAGCTGCGGCGTCACCTTGTTGACCTGCGCGTCGGTCGTTTGCGCCGAGAGCAACACCGCGATCAGCAGGCGGAAGGGATTCTCGTGGTCCAAAAAGCACTCGACCGGGCCATAGCGACGGTTGAGGCGCTCACACACCTCAACGGCGCGCTCGCGTTTGGCGGCATTGGTCTCGCGTGGCATAACGACTCCTCGGCTCAACGGCACAATAAACTTATGGGCACAATTGTCCCACGTCCGAGACGCTTACGCCTCCAAGAATGCGCCGGTCTGACGGCTCCACAGGCTCGCGTACTCGCCACCCGCCTCGACGAGCTGCGCATGCGTGCCGTCCTCGACAATCTCGCCATCGGCCAGCACCACAATGCGGTCAAGCGCCGCCACGGTGGACAGGCGGTGCGCCACCACAATGGAGGTGCGGCCGCGCATCAGATTCTCGAGCGCCTCCTGCACCAGCGCCTCGGACTCGCTGTCGAGGGCAGAGGTCGCCTCGTCGAGCACCAGAATCGGCGCGTCGGTTAGGATGGCACGGGCGATGGCCACGCGCTGACGCTGGCCGCCCGAGAGCTTGACGCCGCGCTCGCCCACCATGGTGTCAAAGCCACGAGGCAAGCGGTCGATAAACTCCAGGGCGTTGGCCAGGCGCGCGGCCTCGCGAATCTGCTCATCAGTGGCGTCGGGACGACCGTAGGCAATGTTTTCGCGAATGGAGCGATGGAACAGCAGCGCCTCCTGCGGCACGTAGGCAACCTGGCGGCGCAGGCTCTGCTGCGTGCAGCGCGAGACATCCTGACCGTCCACGAGCACGCGGCCGCCCTGAACATCGTCCAGGCGCAGCAGCAGCTTGGTGAGCGTCGTCTTACCCGAGCCCGATTTGCCCACCAGGCCCACGCGCTGGCCCGCCGCCACATGAAGCGTCAGGTCATCGAACACGCTCTCGCCCGCCGCAGAGTCACGGTACGCAAAGCTCAGGTGCTCAAAATCAATCGCGCCCTCGGTCACTTTGAGCTCAGGGGCGTCCGGGTCGTCTGCCACCAAACGTGGCTCGTCCAGCACGCGCGTCATCTCGGCCGCATCGCCCAAAGCGCGGTTGATGCGCTGCATCATGGAACTCAAGTAGTTCAGGCGCATGGTGAGGTTATAGGTGTAGGTAAAGATCATGACGAGCGAGCCGGCCGAGATGCCAAACCACGCGTTGCCGCCCGCCACGAACACACTCACCACGGCCATGGTGATGACGATAAGACCCGAGGTCGTAAAGTTGCGCTGCATCATGGCGTGCATCGAGACCGTCTCGGCATCGCGCGCGGCACGATCGGCGGCGTCGAACAGATCGCGTTCAAAGTCCTCGCGCCCGCAGGTCTTGACGGCCAAGATGTTCGTGACCGCGTCGGAGAGCACGCCCGAGAGCTTGTTCTGCGCGGCGGACGTCGCGGCCGAAAGCGGCATGATGCGCTTGTACATAAGCCAGACAAACGCGATGTAGACGACCATGATGCACACCAGGATCACGGTAAACGTCGGCACCACCGGGGCGAGTGCGGCCACGGTACAGATGACCGAGGTGATGGTGGGGACGAGCGAATACACCGTCACGTCCACCAGCCCCGTGTAGCCGCTCATAAAACGACTCGTCTGGCTCACGAGCGATCCGCCAAAGCGGCTGGTATGGAATGTCATGGATTGGTTGGAGAGCGTGTCGAAGCATAGACGCGCTAGGTGATAGTTGCCTGCAATCTCGAGCTTGTAGACGGTGTAGTCCTGTAACTTGGAGAGGATCTGACCCACCAGGTTAACGAGTACGAGCGCCAGGATATAGGGGCCGAAGACCTCAAACACCTGGTCACCCGCCACGGGACCGGCTTGAACGCGGTCGACAATGAGGGCCATCACATAGGTATTGGCAAACGTCAGCAAAAAGATGTAGCCCGCCGACGAGAATATCGAGAGAAAGACAATCAGCGGCTGCGTGCGCGTGACACCCCAAAACCGCTGCAGCGTGCGGCGCACGGTGGAGCGGCTGAGCGGGCTGGTGCTTCTCTGGGACATGGGCTTCCTTTCGCGTCTGATAGGGCGAAACGCCATTGTTGCACATTGGAGCACGCTTCAGACAAGTGCGATACGAAAAGCGGTGGGGCGCCCGCGTTTGTGCCGGTGCCCCACCGTCTTGTTGCAATTAGTCCTCGTCTTCTTGGTCCGCGAGCAGCTCCGCGGATGTGAGCCCCAAAATCTCGTCGGCCTCCTCGGCATCTTCCAGGGCGTCGATGTCCTTGAGCTTGCGCTCCATGACGTTGGTGCGCGTGGTGATGATGCCCTCGACCGTTTTGCCCGCGGTCTCGATCTGCCGCTGGGCGCGGCGCAGCGCCTTTTGATAGCGCGGCAGCTCGGCCTTGACGGCGGAGAGCACGCGCAGCACGTCATCGGTGCGTTTTTGCAACTTAAACGTCTGATAGCTCATCTGCAGGCTGTTGAGAATGGCCGCCATGGTGCTAGGGCCGGCAACGTTGACGTGATAGTCGCGGCCCAGGGTCTCGATAAGCCCGGGGCGGCTGACGACCTCGGCGTACAGTCCTTCAAACGGCACGAACATGATGCCAAAGTTGGTCGTTGCCGGCACACTCAGGTACTTTTCGCAGATGTCCTTGGCCTCGCGCTTGACCATGGTGTCGAGCGTCTTGCGCGCAGCCGCCACGGTCTCCGCATCGCCCGACTCCTGCGCGTCGAGCAAGTGCTCGTACGCGTCGCCCGGAAACTTGGAGTCAATCGGCAGCAGCACGGGGTCGCCCTCGTCCACTGGCAGCTTGACGGCAAACTCAACACGCTCCGAGGCTCCGGGCCTGGTGGCAACGTTTTCCAGATACTGGTCGGGCGTGAGGATGTCCGCCAGAATTGCACCCAGCTGCACCTCGCCCAAAATGCCACGCGCCTTCACATTGCCCAGTACGCGCTTAAGATCGCCCACGCCGGTGGCGATGGATTGCATATCGCCCAGGCCCTTGTAGACGGCTTCGAGCTGGTCGCTCACCTGCTTAAACGATGCCGACAGGCGATCGTTGAGCGTGCGGGAGAGCTTCTCGTCCACCGTTGCGCGCATCTGATCGAGTTGCACGTTGTTGTCTTTGCGGATAGCACCCAGCTGGGCATCGACCGTCTCGCGCACCTTGTCCAGGCGGTGCTCGATGCCCTCGCGGTTGGCACCGAGCTGTTGGGCCGTCTCGCGGCGCAGGTCATCCATCCGGTCACCAGCTTGCGAAAACTCACGCGCGATGGTCAGGTAACGTTGCTGCTCCACGGCCGCATCTGTCGTCTGCTGCTGCGCGATGGCATTGGCCGTGCGGCGAGTTTCGGCCAGCGCGACGTTCAGGGCATCGAGCGCGTTGTTGGCCTGCTCGAGTGCTGCCAGCGTTTCCGCGCTACTGTCGCCACGCTCCCGCAACTCGGCACGCAGGCTCTTGAGCTGGAGGGCGCAAGCCACAGCAACCCCCACCGCCACCAAGGCGATCACAACAAGCACAATATCAATAGCAGACATAAACTCCGCCCAACAAACCCAATCGAGCACCGATCAAAACCGCGATCAATCTTACCCCGCCACACGCACCGGGCGCCCGGCCCCTTCTTGGGTGCCCCTCTCCTCCGCATATTCCATAATGCGGCGCGCCGTTTTCCTGCTCACCTTTGAGTCATCGCCGGCCAAGTATGCGTATACGTTTCCTTTATTCAGGCGCAGAGCACGGCAGAGGCCATAGCGCGTTACACCCGATTCCTCCAATGCTTCCAGCGTTTTCTTTCTCATCAGGGCGTTCACCCTTCTATCGGCCGCCGGCTTTTCCTTCACCGCTCTATACGCACGCCAAACGTTGGCATAACGATTAGGGAGCTCACTTTTGGCGCATAAAGACGCCATGCTACCCGCTTGACCGTACAAGGATAAAACGTCTCGGTAATCCCGTTCCATCCACGAGCCCTCGGATAAACCCAGAACGTATTTGGCTTTTCCTTGCGCCAAAGCGAGCAAAAACAGAGGCTCCGCCACGCGCGGCGCATCCGTCGTCGCCTGCTTAACCAGCTTTCTAAAATTCAGCGACTGCTGCCCGGACAGCTCTCGGCAATAGCCTTTCAAGAACCCCTCAAAAGTCAGATTCAACCACGCACCTCCTTTTTATATTGCCTGTATGCACAGACCATCTCTTGATAACTCCGCTCCGAAGGCGACGACGCCAACGCCTCTCCCTCGTCGAATATAAGCCGTTCGAGCAACCCCCAATCAAGTCGGTCGACGAATGCCTGACTATGAAGATCGATGATGTCGTTCGGACGACAGGCATAGAGCTTCATTACCGCCAGGTCCTCCAAGGATGGCGTAAAGTACCTGATAAAACGCGCCCCAATATCCAAGGGAATCAAACGGTCTTCGTAATTGAATGGCATCTGATTACAATATGCCACCGCCATACCATTCACCTCGGGGTATCGAGCTATGATCTCGCGGAGGCACTTATCTGCCTCAAACACATCAATGTCATGTGTAACCGAACGATTCGTCACATCGTTTAGCATGAAGGCGCTTCCTCCCACCAATACAACGTTCGGCCTGTCGTCTCTTGGACCTATTTCCAGCTCCGCCTCTTCGTCAATGCCCAAAAGAGTCTGTTCTAAATCCTGCTTATACATAACAAATCCTATTATTATTCATCATCAATAATACTATTCAGTCGCATGACAGGATTCCCAGGATGCGAGGATTCTACTCATGGCGATAATCCCTACACCCCAGAAGTCCTAACGTGACAAACGCTAACTCTCCCAGCCGGCGCGAATGGTTGCTACGACATCGCCTAGGCGCTGGCCGAGAGCCGCTAGATGTTGGAGCACCTCGTTGGGCGATGCGCCGTTGAGGATGCACGTGAGGGCATACGATGCCAGAAAGATGGCCACAAGCCCTAACGGGATGAGCACGATCATCGCCAATGTGCGCAAGCGCTGGCCCACACGGCGACGACGCGCACGACGCTTGTCGAACGCGAGCTCCTGCGCATATGAATCTTGCTGTACGGAATAGGCCTCTGGTGCCGATTCGCACCCGGGCACAGCTGCAGGTACAGCAGCGGGCACGACATTTTGCGCAAAGGGCTGGGCTGCCGCCCCTTGCATTTGCATCTCCATGAGTCGTTGCTGCTGACGCAGCATGCGCTCAGCTTGTTGCTGCGGAGTCT
>DBEWTR010000204.1:0-5531 GCA_048205775.1 Collinsella sp.
CAGCGCGAGACCGTCCCGGATGCCTACCTACTCGTTGTCGCCCGCGGTCATCTGCGTTGCGGAGAGCGCGCCGTCGGCAGCGGTTGCGGCTGCGGCGTCGGGCCAGACCCAGTCGGTAAAGGCCGGGTGATCGTAGCCCTCATCGCACGCGAACTCGAAGGCCTCGGTGCGGAATGCCTCCCACTTATCAATCTGCTCCGCAAACTTATCGGCGTCGACCAGGCGCAGCACGTCGGCGGCCAGTGCCCAGCGGTCCATGTTGTTCAGGCGCAGCATGTCGAACGGCGTTGTCGTGGAGCCTTTCTCCTCGTAGCCGTGGACGCGGAAGGCATCGTGGCCGGGGCGGTTCCAGATCAGGCGGCGAATCGTGCCGGCATAGGCGTGGAACGCAAAGAGCACGGACTTCTCGCCGCAGCCGAACAGCTCAGCCCAACGCTCGTCGCTTATAGCCTGGTCGTTCTCGCAGACGTTCTGGATCTTGAGCAGATCGACCACGTTGACAAACCACACCTTAATGCCCAGCTCACGCAGCATATCGGTTGCAGCCAGAGCCTCAAGCGTCGGCACGTCACCACAGGTGGCGACCACGACGTCGGCCTCGGCGAGCGAATCGGCGGTCGATGCCCACTCCCAGGTCGCAACGCCCTCGGCGAGCTCCGCCTTGGCCTCGTCGACCGTCTGGAAGGTCGGAGCAGGCTGCTTGCCGCAGAAGATGGCGTTGACGCAGTCGGTGGACTGGTAGACGCGCTCGGCCACGGCGAGAGCCATGTTGGCGTCGGCCGGATAGTAGGCGTTTACGATGTGCGTGTCGTTGGCCTTGTTGAGCAGCAGGTCGATAAAGCCGGGGTCCTGATGCGAGAAGCCGTTGTGGTCCTGACGCCAGACGTGGCTCGACAGCAAAATGTTAAGGCCGCTGATGGGGGCACGCCACGGAATCTCGCGCTTGGTGGCCTCGAGCCACTTGCAGTGCTGGTTGACCATGGAGTCGACCACATGGACAAAGCTCTCGTAGGAGCTCCACACGCCGGAACGGCCAGTGAGCACGTAGGCCTCGAGGAAGCCCTCGCATTGGTGCTCGGACAGCTGCTCGACGACCTTACCGGAGCCTGCCAGCAGCTCGTCGTTGGCCTCGTCCTCGTAGAAGCCGGCGTCCCACTGCTTCTTGGTCACCTTGTAGGCAGCCTGCAGGCGGTTGGACGCGGTCTCGTCGGGACCGAAGATGCGGAAGTCATCCATGTTCTTGGCCAGAACGTCGGCAGTGTACTCACCAAAGACGCGGGCGGCCTCGGTGGAGCCCCAGCCATGACCCTTAGTTGCGACGGGGACCTCGTGGGCATGAATATCGGGCAGCTCGAGCTCGCGACGCACCTTACCGCCGTTCGCGTTGGGGTTGGCGCCGATGCGCAGCTCGCCGGTCGGCATAAAGGCCGTCACCTCGGGGCGCACCTGGCCCTCGGGCGTAAAGAGCTCCTCGGGCTTGTAGGAACGCAGCCACTCGCGCAGCACGCGGAAGTGCTCGTGGGTATCCTTGGCACTCGCCAGCGGCACCTGATGCGCGCGCCAGGAGTCCTCGGTCTTCTTGCCGTCGATGTGCTTGGGGCAAGTCCAGCCCTTGGGCGTACGGAACACAATCATGGGGTAGGCCGGGCGGACCACGGTCTCGCCTGAGGCGGCCTGGGCCTGCGCGGTGGCCTTGATGTCACAGATCTCGTCAAAGACCTGCTCAAACAGGGCAGCGAAGCGCTCGTGGATGCTTGCGTGGCTCTCGTCGTCAAAGCCGGCAACGAAGAAGTGCGGCTTGTAGCCCATGCCCTCGAAGAACTTGGTGAGCTCCTCGTCGGACACGCGGGCAAGGATGGTGGGGTTGGCGATCTTGTAGCCGTTGAGGTGCAGGATCGGAAGAACGATACCGTCGGTTGCCGGGTTCACGAGCTTGTTGGACTGCCAAGAGGTCGCGAGCGGGCCCGTCTCGGACTCACCGTCGCCCACCACGGCCACGGCCAGCAGGCTCGGATTGTCCATGACGGCACCGTAGGCGTGGCTGAGCGTGTAGCCGAGCTCGCCGCCCTCGTGGATGGAACCGGGCGTCTCGGGCGCAAAGTGGCTCGGGATGCCGCCGGGATAGGAGAACTGGCGGAAGAACTTCTGCAAGCCGGCCTCGTCATTGGTGATGTCGGGGCGGATCTCACGGTAAGTGCCGTCGAGCAGCGACTGAGCAGTACCGGCGGGGCCACCGTGACCAGGGCCCATCAAGAAGATAGCATTCTGGTTGTGGTCGGCGATCAGACGATTGACGTGACCGAACAGGAAGTTGATGCCGGGCGTGGTGCCCCAGTGGCCAACCAGGCGGTGCTTAACGTCCGGACGACCAAAATCGCGCACCTCACCGGTTTTCTCATCAACAAAGTCGGGGCGCATTAGCGGGTTAGAGCGAAGGTAGATCTGACCGACGGACAGATAGTTCGATGCGCGCCAATACAGGTCGACGCCCTCGAGCTCGGAAGCCGGCACCTCATGGCCCAGCTTTTGCCACGGCGTCCCCAGTGTTTTAGCCATTGTTTATGTCCCTTCGCTGTGCGGTCACCCTTCGATACGGCAACCTTTCGTTGGGACTAGTATATTTGCTAAAACGTTTTATCATGGTGAAAAAACGTTTTACCACCCTTATCAATCCCATCGATTAGCAAAACGCGACATTCACCTGCGGCGTTGATTGTCACAGTTGCTCCACATTCGGTCTCTGCAAATTGGTAAACGTGTTTAGTTGTGTTTAGTAAGCTCGAGCACGCTGTCCTTAACGATAAGCTCCGGCTCCAGAACGACCTCTTCGGCACGCCTGCCGCCCCTACCGGCAAGACGCTTGGACATGCAGCCAAAAGCATGCTCCGCAAGGACACCAGGGTCCTGCTCAATCGCGGTCAGCGCCGGCTCAAAGAGAACGTCGGCCGCCGAGTTGTCATAGCTCACCACCGAGATATCGCCCGGGATGCTCTTCCCCATCTCGTGCAAGCGCTTGAGCAAACCGAGGGCAATGTTATCCGAGCTTGCGAACACGGCAGTGGCGTCAGTTGCGAGCACTGCCTCCGAGGCCTCGTATGCGCTCGGAATGTAGTACTCGCTCTCAAACTCCAAACGCGCGTCGATCGGCAGGCCAACCTCGCGCAGCGCGCGCTCATAGCCGGCAAGTCGCTTGCGACCCGTATTGGAACGGCGGGCATTAACCAGACAGGCGATGCGGCGATGACCTTGCTCGATCAGATAGCGGGTGGCCATATAGCCGCCCATCTCGTGGTCGAACATCACCTTGTCGCACTCGAGCCCCTCAATGGCACGGTCGACCATTACGGCCGGGATGGGCAGGTGGCTGACTTCTTCGCGCAGGGCGCGGTCATCGGAGAACTCGTCACCCACCACCAGGAAGACGCCATCAACGCCGCGCGTCACCAGCTGGCGCAGCAGCTCCAGATCGTCATCGGCGCTTCCGCCCGAGCTGGTAATGAAGAGCGCATAGCCGTCCTCGCGGCAGCGCTTTTCCAGGCTACCGGCGAGCGAGGCAAAAAAGCGGCTCTCGATGTTAGGGACGATAAGGCCCAGCGTGCGCGACTCGCGCATGACCAGGCTGCGCGCAATCTGGTTGGGAACATAGTGGTTGCGCGCCGCGACCTCTTTGATGAGCTTGCGGTTTTCTTCCGAGATGCGACAGGGCCGATTATTGAGAACAAGCGAGACCGACGAGGGGGAAAGCCCCACCTCCTGGGCGATCTGCTTGAGGGTGACTTTGTTGGCCATCTCGCTCCTTCCGGGTTTACGCGCAATCTCTTGAAAGTATAGCGACTACCCCTCTACCTCGGTGATAAACACTTTACCAATCCGGTGGACGGCTGTTTTATCGCCGCCAGCGCACCAAATCCGTCCGGGTGGGGTATATTGCAATCGATTGATGACAACGACCACCAAAAGGCGGATATTCGTATGCACGAGAACGATTTTTTTAACGAGGACCTGCTGTGCGCGCTCGCTGGCGTTGCCGGCGAGGACAACGTGCTGATGAGCGAGCCCATGCGCGAGCACACCACGTTTAAGATCGGCGGTCCGGCCGACGTCTTTGTCACGCCCGATACTGAGCAAGGCCTCGTCGCCACGCTCGATACCTGCTATCGCTGCAATCTACCACTCACCATCGTGGGCAACGGCTCCGACTTGCTCGTCGGCGACAAGGGCATCCGCGGCGTCGTCGTAGCGCTGGGCGAGGGCCTCTCCGACATTACGGTCGACGGCACGCACGTCACGGCGGCAGCCGGCGCCTTGCTTTCCGATGTCGCAGCCGCGGCAGCCGAGGCCGGCCTTACCGGCATGGAGCCCATCTCGGGCATTCCCGGATCGGTCGGCGGTGCCTGCTACATGAACGCCGGAGCATACGGCGCCTGCATGGCCGATGTGCTGGAGTCCGTGCGCGTCTACAAGCCCGCCCGCATGCTCGACGACGGCACCCGCGGTAGCGGCAGCATTATCGAGTTCGATGTCGATGAGCTCAACCTGGGCTATCGCAAGAGCCGCATTGCCGACGACGGCTTCATCGTGCTTTCGGCCACTTTCAATCTCGCCCCGGGCAACGCCGCGATGATCAAGGCCGACATGGACGACTACCGCCAGCGCCGCGAGGACAAGCAGCCACTCGACATGCCGAGTGCCGGCTCCACCTTCAAGCGCCCCGAGGGCCACTTTGCCGGCAAGCTCATCATGGACGCCGGCCTGCGAAGACACGCCATTGGCGGCGCGCAGGTGAGCGAAAAGCACTGCGGCTTCATCGTCAACGCCGACCACGCCACCGCCGCCGATGTCGACGAACTCATCCGCCACATCCAAACAACCGTCAAAGACCAATTCGACGTGGACCTCGAACCCGAAGTCCACCGAGTCGGCGAATTTTTATAGCCTGCCCATCGCGATCCACTTTAATTAATAACGGGACAAGTGATCTAGCCCACTTGTCCCGTTATCATTTATTTGCGAAGAACATCGGCTAGCCGCAGGATTGAAATCATCGACCGATAAGTGAGTTCCACTTTTTCGCCCGCAAGCAGTCGTTTCGAGCCAATCTCATCTAGCCCCACAAGCTGAGAAAACAGCAGGCTGCTCATCGTGCCCTCGTCAATTGATTCCCTTATGGTCTTCAAAACGTCCGTATCGTGAAGCGACGCCGAGCTGTAGGGGGCAACACGAGCGGAACTCTCAATTAACGACGAAACAAAAGGATGGAGATGCTTTGGACATAGTCCATCAAACACCACATCCCCATTGTCATCCGAGCCGACTAGTCGCCAACTATAATGATCGACCCAGCCGTCTCCGTCATATATGGTGTCCATGAGCAACTTCCCGTCTAGAGAGACCTATTTGGACATCGGGGCGCAAGACCGCAATCCATATAGGACCCGCAGCAGCTCCAACCCAACGCACCACTCGGCAATTGTATATTGCGACTATTTTAGATCTACATGATCAGTTCGAGTTCGCAACAAGGCGATTAT
>DBEWTR010000205.1:0-2278 GCA_048205775.1 Collinsella sp.
CAGCCTCGAGCGCACGCGTGGCGTCATTGGGCTCAGAGGTGCCGCCGCCATACACGGTAACGGCGCTTACGCGCTCGGGATGTGCCAGCGCCCAGCGGGCGACATCGAGACCGGATTTGCCCTGACCCAAAACGAGCAGGCTAAAGACATCAAGAGGCATGAAAGACCACTATCCCAACTGGAAGAACAGGGCAAGGCCAACGGCACCAAAGGCCGCAGCGATAATCCAAAAACGGATGACGACCTTGGTCTCGGCCCAGCCCTTCTTTTCGAAATGATGATGGATGGGCGCCATAAGGAAGACGCGCTTGTGCGTAAAGTGGAAGTAGACAACCTGAATCATGACCGACAGGGTCTCAACGATAAACAGGCCGCCGATGATGAGGGAGACGACCTCGGTGTTGGTCATGATGGACGTGCAGGCAAACGCGGCGCCCAGGGCAAGCGAGCCGGTATCGCCCATAAAGATGCTCGCCGGATAGCAGTTGAACCACAGAAAGCCCAAGCAGGCGCCGGCGCACGCGGTGCAGAAGATGGACAGGTTCACGTCTCCGTGCAAAAACGCCATGGCAGCCATGGCGAGCATGGCAATCATGGAGGTGCCGCCAGCAAGACCGTCAAGGCCATCGGTCAGGTTCACGGCATTAGAAAGACCGGCGATCATCAGCCAGCAAAAGACAATGTAGAGCCACGGGAACGAAAGGCCGCAGATGGTGGTCGAAAGAACACCGAGGTCAATCGTCAGGCCGCCGGGAAAACGAATCTCGGGGGCGACGCCGCACCAATTGACGGCGAGCACCGTAAAGGTGACACAGATAATGGTTAGGCCGATCATCTTGGCATGGGGCGTCAGACCGAGCGAGCGCCCATGCGTAACGGAGGTCAGGTCGTCGATTAGGCCCAGCACGCCGGTCGCCAGCGTGGCGAGCAGCACGAGCACGAGCTCGGTGGTGAGCTTGCCCATCAGCAGGCAGGTCAGCGAGATCGCGACGAGGATGACAACGCCACCCATGGTGGGCGTTCCCTGCTTAACCAAATGACGCTTGGGGCCGTCGGCACGAACCTGCTGGCCGATACCCTCGACCTTGAGTAGCTTGATCCACCACGGCATGAGCAGCAGCGCAATGGCAGCGGCGATGCCAAGCCCCAAAAAAGCCTGATACGTTGGATACGAGGGATTGCCGAACATGGGCTAGCACACACCTTCCACAAAGCGGTCGAGCTCAACAAAGCGGGAACCCTTGACCAGTACAACATCATGTTTTTCAAGCGCGCCGCCCATGCGGTCGAGCACCTGCTGATAATCGGAGAACACCTGGATGCGGTCCTCGTCCATACCCATCATGCGCGCGGCATCGGCCATAAGCTGGGCCAGCTCACCACCCACGCACGCCAGCATGTCGAGCTTCTTGGCGGCGGCATAGGCGCCCACGAGCTCATGCATGCGAGGAGCCTCATCGCCCATCTCGCCCATCTCGCCCAGGATAGCCATGCGAGACCCCGTGCACGAAAGTGAGCACAGCAGATCGAGGCCAGCAGCCATCGATTCGGCACTGGCGTTATAGGAGTCATCGACGATGCGTGCACCGCTCTTGGCGCGCTTGATCTCCTGGCGGTGACCGGTGATCGTGAGGCCCCTAAAGGCAGCATCGATCTGCTCGGGCGTCACGCCCAAGCGATAGGCAACCGCGGCGGCCTTAACGGCATTGGGAACGGACTGCACGCCGGGGATGGCAAGCATGGTATCGATCGTCTCACCCTGGCCAAAATCGAGCGTAAAGACCGGACGGCCCTCGTCATCAACACGAACGTCGCGGGCACGGACCTCATCATCGTCCGAGACGCCGGCCAGCATCACGTCGATACCAGCAGGCTGGGCGAACGCATCGCGAATGAACGGCGTAAAGTCGTCCTCGCCGCCCAAAACCAGCAGCGGCAAATAGTCGCCGGCGGCACACATGCCCTGGACGATCTCGGCCTTAGCGCGGGCGATGTTCTCGCGGCTACCCAAAATGCCGATGTGAGAGGTACCAATCTTGCTCACGATGGCAAGATTGGGATTGGCGGACTGGGACAGGCGCTCAATCTCGTGGAAATGGTTCATGCCCATCTCGAGCACCAGGACCTCGGTATCGGCCGGAGCGGAAAGCACCGTGAGCGGCATGCCAATCAGGTTATTGAAATTGCCCTTGGTGGCCCAGACACGATAGCGCTTGGCGAGCACGGCGGCGAGCACGTCCTTGGTCGTCGTCTTGCCGATGGAACCGGTAATGCCAAC
>DBEWTR010000235.1:0-5647 GCA_048205775.1 Collinsella sp.
GAAGGATTACGACAGCGTTCGCACGGGCATTTCGCGTGGCGTCGCCCAGATGCTGTTCTTCCTGATTCCGTTCGCACTGTACCTGATTGTCTTCGCACGTCCGCTCAACATGATTTACTGTGCCGGCAAGTTCGATGAATCCGGCGTGGCGCTGGTGTCCGAGTACCTTGTCTACCTGGCGCTCTCGCTGCCGCTCTACGGCGTGGTCGTGTTGATGCAGAAGAGCTTCTCTGCCTTGCTCGACATGAAGCCCTATAGCCGCTATTGCCTGTATTCTGCCATCGGCCAGGCTGGCTCGGTTCTGCTGTTTGGCGTTGTGCTGGGCTTCGGTATGCCGGCAATCGCGCTTTCGTATGTTGTCGACTACGTGATCTTGGTCGGCTGTTCGCTGTGGTGGCTGCGTCGTCGCCTGCGTGGCCTTCAGGTCAAATCTATCCTGCATGGCGGTTTCTTTGGCCTTTTGCTCGGCGGCCTAGGGGCTGCCGCAGGCGCCGGCGTCATGTGGGCGCTTGAACACTTTGTCGGGGTACTTGGCGGCTCGATTCTGATTACTCTTGGCTATGTTTGCGTTGCGGGTGTCGTCTCGCTTGCTGTTACCTTTGGCCTTGCCGTCGTTCTTAAGATGCCCGAGGTCTCGGCGCTGCTTCGTCGCAAGTAGGTGCGTGTGGCCGGTCACGACAACATTCCAACACTCGCCGAGCAGGTTTCGCGCGTTCCCACGCAGCCCGGATGTTACCTTTGGAAAGATGCCAAGGGCGATGTCATCTACGTTGGCAAGGCGAAAAACCTGCGTTCCCGTATGCGCCAGTACGTGACGCTGCAGGATGAGCGCCAAAAAATACCGCTCATGATGCAATTGGTTGCGAGCTTTGACTACATCGTTGTCGAAACCGAGCATGAGGCGCTTGTACTCGAGCGCAACCTGATCGGCCAGTACCATCCGTACTTTAACGTCGACCTCAAGGATGACAAGAGCTACCCCTTTATCGCCATTACAAAGGGCGACCTGTATCCCGCTATCAAATACACGCGCGAGCGTCATAAGCCGGGAACGCGTTATTTTGGTCCCTATACCGATAGCCGCGCGGCGCGTGAGACCATTGACACGCTGCGCAAGGTGATCCCGATCTGCTCGGCTTCTTGTGCGGAGTGGCGTCGTTGTCGTCGTATCGTCGAGTCCCACAAGGGCGAGGAAGACATCGTCAATATGATTTGCGCGCAAAACGGGCGTCCCTGCTTCGACTACCATGTCGGGCGCGGCCCAGGTGCGTGTGTCGGCGCGATTTCTCCTACGGACTATGCCAAGAACGTCAAGCGTGTCGAGCGCTTTTTGTCGGGCCATCGCAAGGATGTCGTCGATGAGCTGACCTCCGAGATGACGGATGCCGCCGAGGCGCTCGACTTTGAGCGCGCGGCACGCGTCAAACGTCGTTTGGAGGTCATCAGGGGTCTGGACGACCGTCAGCAAGTCGTTTTTCCCTCCAGTGTCGATATCGATGTCATCGGTTTCTATCGCGAAGAGACCATCTCCGCCGCTTGCGTCTTTGTCGTGCGTGAGGGTCGAACGGTTCGAACCTGCGAGTTTATTCTCGATAAGGGTTTGGATGTCGACGAAGAGGAACTTCAATCGGGCTTTCTTAAGCGCTATTACGACGAGACGGCTGATATTCCAGCTGAGATAAACCTCTCTGTCGAGCTTGAGGATGCGGAGGCGCTGGGGGAGTGGCTTGCAGACAAGCGCGAGCGTTCCTGCCATCTCCATAGGCCGCAGCGTGGCGAAAAGCACCGTTTGCTCGATATGGCATCCAAAAATGCGCGCCATGCCCTCATGCGCTACATGATGCGAACGGGGTACGCTGACGACCGCACCAATCAAGCGCTCCTGGAGCTCGAAAGCGCGCTGGCGCTGCCGGCGCCGCCGATGCGTATCGAGTGCTTCGATATCTCGACGCTGCATGGAACCTTTACGGTCGCCTCGATGGTGGTGTTTACCAACGGACGCGCCGACAAGAGCCAGTACCGTCGTGTTTAAATTCAGGCCGAATTTGACGAGGCAAACGACTTCGTGTCGATGTCCGAGGTTTTGGGACGACGCTATGCTCCCGAGCGCATGGTCGACGAGCGCTTTGGCTCGCGCCCCGATTTGCTCGTTGTCGATGGCGGTAAGCCGCAATTGACCGCTGCGATCAAGCAACTTGAGGCTCTTGGGCTCGATATACCGGTTTGTGGCTTGGCGAAGGCCGATGAGGAAGTTTTCGTGCCTTGGGACGAGACTCCCGTCGTGCTGCCGACCGGGTCTGCTTCGCTCTATCTAATTAAACAGGTTCGCGATGAATCGCACCGTTTTGCCATCACGTTCCATCGCGAGTTGCGCGATAAAGCCATGACGGTTTCGGTACTCGATGACGTTCCAGGCGTGGGACCCACCAGAAAACGTGCCCTTATGCGCCATTTTGGCTCGATGAAGCGTTTGCGCGCGGCGAGCGAGCAAGAGATCGCGGAAGTTCGCGGCATACCTGCCGATGTTGCCAAGGCGGTCCACGAGGCGCTCGTTGCATGGAATGCCGAGCGCGCCGAGGCGGCGGCTGGCCATTCCGATAGCTAAACACGAGCCAAACAACTGATATACATGATTGCGCGATTTTCAACCATTTATTTCGCCATGATTGCCTGCTGGTTTCGGGTTTTATTAACGCTAAAACGTTTGACTAACCCAAGCGAAAACCCTGCTATCCTGCGGGTTGACGAAGACTGATATCTCACCTCGCCGATACATACTGTCTGGCGAATCGTTTGTCAACGAATTCGGTGAACGGTAGTAAATACCGTTCAAGCGTATGTATGTATCGGTCGCCGAGCGCGGCACCTCAGTTGGGTTCGTCGGTAGGTAAGGTATATATCGTCCGCAAGTTGCGCGGGGGCAAGTCTAGGTGCTCCCGAGTAAGATTCTCTATTGATAGGAGAAGACATGGCCATCATCAACAAGGGTATGTCCAGGCGTTCGTTCCTCGGCCTCACCGGCAGCGTCGCTGCTGTCGCAGGGCTTGGTCTCACCGGCTGCGGTGGCAGCTCTAGCGACGAGGGTTCCGCTTCCGGTTCCACCGATTCCGCCAACCGTGGCGGCGGCGTGATCACCGCTGGTTCCGCTTACGCTCCGTCCAGCTTCGATCCCGCCAGCACCGGCTCCGCTGTGGGCCTGGGTGCTAACTGGCACGTCGTCGAGGGCCTCTACGGCATCGATTACCACGACTACAGCACCTTCAACGAGCTCGCCACCGACGATCCTAAGTCCGTGGACGACACCACTTTCGAGGTCACCATCCGCAAGGGCGCCAAGTTCTCCGATGGCACCGAGGTCACCGCTGACGATGTCGTTGCCTCCTACACCGCTTGCGCCGCTTCCGCTACCTATGCTCCGTTCTTCCAGCCCTTCGAGTCCATCGAGGCCAAGGACGCCAGCACCGTGACGGTCAAGACCAAGGTCCCCAACTTCTCCCTGCTCAAGGATCGTCTGGCCATCGTCCGCGTTACCCCGGCCACTCAGACCGAGGAGGATCGCGCCAAGCAGCCGATCGGCTCCGGCCCCTGGATGTACGACTCTATCTCCGATACCGAGATTACCCTGGTTCCCAATCCTGAGTACAACGGTGAGTATGCTGCCGAGGATAAGAAGATCCAGTACAGCATCCTGACCGACCCCACCGCTCGCGTTACCGCTCAGCAGGAGGGCTCCACGCTCGTTATGGAGCTCGTTACCGCTGACGCCGTCGACCAGCTTGAGAGCACCGGCTGCAAGATCGATAACGTTCAGGGTTTCGGCACCCGCTTCATCATGTTCAACGTCGCCAAGGAGCCTTGGAACAACGTCAAGGTCCGTCAGGCTGTCATGTATGCGCTCGACACCGAGAAGATGGTCAGCAACACCTTCGCCGGCCTTGCCACCGCTGCCAGCTGCTACCTGCCCAAGAGCTTCACCAACTATCATGAGGCTTCCACGGTGTACAAGACCGACGCCAAGAAGGCTAAGAAGCTCATCGAGGAGTCTGGCATCACCCCGGGTGCCATCACCCTGCGCACCACCGACAACGAGCAGATTAAGGGCATGGCCGCCCAGGTCAAGAACGACCTCGACGCTCTCGGCTTCGATGTGACCATCCAGACCGATACCTCGCCGGCCACCTACGCTGCCATCGACGGCGGCGAGGCCTACGATATCCTCCTTGCCCCTGGCGATCCTTCCTGCTTCGGCGCCGACCCCGACCTGCTGCTCAACTGGTGGTACGGCGACAACGTCTGGATGCAGACCCGTTGCCCGTGGAAGGAGTCCGCTGAGTGGCAGAAGCTCCACGGTCTCATGGACGAGGCTCTTGCCGCCGAGGGCGACGAGCAGCAGAAGAAGTGGAACGAGTGCTTCGACATCATTGCCGACAACGCTGTTCTGTACCCCGTTGTCCACGTCAAGACCGTCTCCGCTTCTTGGGACGATCCGTCCACTGCGCCCAACGGCGAGGCCCTCGATGGCTTCAAGGGCATCGGCACGACGAGCATGTCCTTCAGGGGCGTTGCGACCGTCAAGGCGTAAGACTCGCTTGAGTCTGTATGCAGGATGTCGGCCGTTGGGACCGTATCCTCATAGTTGAAACAAAGACCCGGGCGGCAACGATGTCGCTCGGGTCTTGTAATGAGTATCCGTACTCATATACCAGTTGGTCCTACCGACAAAAGAAAGGGGAGAGAACGTGAACAACTTGCTACGTTTGATTGGAAGGCGTCTTGTGGCGCTGCCGATCATGGCATTGGGCGTCACCGTCCTGGTGTTCTTCCTTATGTCGTTCTCCAAGACCGACCCCGCCTACACGGCGTTGGGTGACGGTGCCTCGCCCGAGGCGGTTGCCGAGTACCATGAGAAGTATGGTCTGGACGACCCCTGGCCCGTGCGCTACGTGCGCTATATGGGCGATTTGATCCATGGCGACATGGGCACCTATGGTGCTGCTCGCAACTCCGTTGCCAAGCGCATCTCCACGGCCCTGCCCGTCACGATGCAGCTGACCTTCATCGGTCTTGCCATCGGCGCGGTCGTTTCGTTTTTGCTCGGCGTCATCGCGGCACTGTATCGCGACAAATGGCCGGACCAAGTGATCCGCGTCTTTTCCATCGCCGGCTTGGCAACCCCGTCGTTCTGGCTTGCCGTTCTGTTGATCCTGCTGTTCTCTTCCTACCTTAAGGTGCTCCCGGCATCGGGTGCTCTGCCTCACTTCACCACGAATCCGGTTGGCTATCTGGGACGCATGATCATGCCCGCCATCGCCTTGGCATTTCCGCTGACGGGCCAGATGACTCGTATCGTGCGTACCGCCATGGTCGAGGAGCTCGACAAGGATTATGTCCGTATGGCTCGCGGCGCCGGCGTTCCCGAGAAGGTCGTCGTCGGCATCAACGTTCTTCGCAATGCGCTGATCACCCCGGTCACCACCCTCGGTCTTAAGATCGGTTACCTCATGGGCGGCGCTGTCGTCATCGAGGTTATCTTCAACCTCCCCGGCATGGGCACCGCGATTCTGCAGGGCGTTCAGGGCAACGAGGCGAACCTGGTTCAGGGCGTCGTTATCGTCGTTGCGCTTTCCTTCATCATCAACAACAACGT
>DBEWTR010000242.1:0-2007 GCA_048205775.1 Collinsella sp.
GCCACCCCAGGGTGAGCCTCGGCGATGGTGTTGTTGAGGTCGTTCACGGTCTTATCGAGCGAGTCGACAACGGTGCGGGTCTTGCGCAGGGTAAGCGCGAGCTCAATGATGGCCCACACGCCGGCAACGGCGAGCAGCAGCAGGGCAATCTGAATGGGACTCATACAAGCCTCCCAAAGGAATCGATATACAGACGGTTTCCATGGTACCCCAAAGGGGACCGAACATGCCAAGAGCAGCAACGTGGGACAAAATTATCAGCAGCTACTTCGGTGCATTCCCGCTGCGGTCACGTTCACTTTGCTCTACGCGCCATTCTTCCCAACCGCGGCCGGCAGGCTGCCAGAACGCGCCGCGCTCCAGTCCCTCGGGCAAATAGCGCTGATCGACCCAGCCTTCGGGATAATCATGTGGATACTTATACATACCGTATTCATCGCTGCCCGGGCGATGGCGATCGCGCAGATAACTCGGCACCTCGCGAAGCCCACTAGAATGGATATCGGCCAGCGCCGCATCGATCGAAGCCTCGCACGCGTTGGATTTTGGCGCCAAGCACACATAGAGAGCGGCCTGAGCCAGGTTAATGCGGCACTCGGGATAGCCAATGACCTCGGCAGACTTAAACGCGGCATGCGCCACCAAAAGCGCCTGCGGGTCGGCGTTGCCAACATCCTCAGAAGCGTGAATCATAATACGGCGAGCGATGAACTTAGGATCCTCCCCAGCATCGATCATGCGCGCGAGCCAGTAGACCGTGGCATCGGGGTCACTACCGCGCATGGACTTGATGAACGCACTGATGATGTCGTAGTGCATGTCGCCGTTTTTGTCATACGTAAAGCCGCGACGCGGGTTGGCAATCTTTACGTCATCCACGGTGATGGGATAGCGCTCCCCCGCCGCCGGCGCTGGCGTCCCCTCGGTATCGGGACGCGTAACGGCAATCTCGCTCGCCAGCTCAAGTGTCGTCAGGGCCGAGCGTGCATCACCCGCAGCCAGCGTACAAATGGTCTTGACCGTATCAACATCGGCCGAGAACTTTCCATTCAAGCCCTGCGGTGCCTCAAGCGCACGTTCAATAAGCGTGGCGATATCCTCATCCTTCAGATGCTCAAGCTCCACCACACGCCCACGCGACAACAGTGCCGAGTTAACCTCGAAGTACGGATTCTCCGTCGTAGCGCCAATCATAATGACGGTACGGTTCTCAACTGCATGCAGCAGGGCATCCTGCTGCGACTTAGAGAAGCGGTGAATCTCATCGATGAATAGAATGGTGCGGCGGTCGTAGGTATTCAGGCGCGTCTTGGCCTCATCAATCACGCGGCGCAAGTCCTTCACGGTGCCCGTCACTGCGCTGACCTCGACAAACTCGCTCTTAGTATGGTTGGCGATAATATGGGCCAGCGTCGTCTTACCCGTACCGGCCGGCCCATACAAAATCACACTGGAAAGCACGTCGTGTTCGATCGCGGCACGCAACCATGAGCCCTTACCGACGGCCTTTTGCTGGCCCACATACTCGTCGAGCGAATTGGGGCGCATACGCACCGCAAGCGGCGCATTCTGAAAGGAACGCTCGCGCGTCGAAGCAGAAAAAAGGTCGTCCATAGCCATCCCGTGCATCAATCAAAAACGTTTTCCACTAACAGTATACCGAATATATACGAACTACCGTTCGTTAATATAGGTACGATGCGGAAACTCCAGACCAGGGAATAGCTTGCTCGTCAGCTCGCAGAAATAGCCGTCCGTCATGCTCGCGATGTAATCCACCACCGCTTGATCCTTGTCGTTCTGCCAGGCATAGGCGCGATTGTAGTAGGAAAGCTGCTGCTCGATGCGAGAAATGTGGTGTTTAAAGATATACGAGGACTCGTCACCTTCGTTTATATCCTGCAGGCAACGGTCGTAAAGCTTTTCGAAGGCTTCGCGCAGCTCCGCCTCGGAGTCGCCTTCGATACCGCCCTTGCTATAGATCTTCTCGTAGTTCTCGCGCTTGGC
>DBEWTR010000256.1:0-2140 GCA_048205775.1 Collinsella sp.
CGGATGGCTGGGAACAGTACGGTAATGGCGAGGATGACGCCCACGACGGCAATCGCCCCGCCCACGAAGCCGATCCAAGCGATACCGGGACCCGAAACCACGGCGCCGCCGATTGCGGTGCCCGTGCCGATACCCAGATTGAACAGACCCGAGAAGATCGACATGGCGACAGCCGACGAATCCGCGGGCGTGTACTTGATGAGCTCGGCCTGAAACGCCACGTTAAAGGCCGTGGCGCAGCAGCCCCACAGCGCGCAAACGCCAAGAACCACGGCGAGCGACGACGCGGCAGGACCCATAAGCAGCAAGGCGACCGGTACCCCGGAGAGCGTGATAGCAAGGAACGGAAAGCGATGCCCATCGAACAGGCGGCCAAACAGCCAGCTTCCGAGCAGACCAGAGCAGCCAAACGCCGTCAGCGTCATGGTGATGGCGCCCGCATCGACGTGCGCGACCTGCGCCAGGAAGGGCTCGATATAGCTGTAGCTTGCGTAATAGCCGGTCGCCATAAAGACCGTGACCGCGTAGAGCGCGATTAAAAACGGGTTCTTGAGCAGCTCGGGCAGCTGCTTAACGGTAAAGCGCTCACCCGCCGGCATGGCCGGGAACACCGCCGCCTGGTACACCACCGCGGCGGCAGAAAAGGCCCCGACCACGGCGAATGTCATGCGCCAGCCCACGGCCAGCCCGATGGCGCGGCCGATCGGCAGGCCAAAGATCTGCGCGATGGACGAGCCCGTGGCGATTATGCTGATGGCGAGCGCCCCATGGCGGGTGTCGACGAGGCGCGAGGCCATGATCGAGGCGACCGACCAGAACACGGCATGTGCACAGGCGACCACCAGGCGCGCACAAACCAAAATGGGATAGGATGGCGCCAAGGCGGACAGGAACTGGCCGAGCGAGAACACGGCGAGCACGCCCAGCAGCATCCGCTTGAACTCAAAACGTGAGGCAAACACCATGAGCGGCAGCGACAGCAGCATGACGCCCCAGGCGTAGACCGAGATCATGATGCCTGCCTGGGCCTCGGTGAGCGAGAACGATGCGGCAATATCAGTCAGAAGACCGATGGGCATGAACTCCGACGTGTTGAATACGAACGCGCAACAGGCGAGCCCGATAAGCGGGAGCCACTGCTTGAGCGAGATGCCATCTTGTCTTGCCTGAGTCATGTAGGAAACCTCTCCGATTGTCTTGGGCGGTGGGCGATTATATAGCAACGGCCCCGCATCCGTCAGTACAGATGCAGGGCCGCAATCAACTCAATACACAGAGGTTGCGCCGTCAATAAATAGCTAAGCCAACCCCAGCAACATGCCCGCCGAATGCACGACAAACGCCACGACCCAGGCGACCGTCACCTGAAACGCGAATACGGCCACGGCATAGCGTGCGCCCAACTCGCTCTTGACGGCGCCGATGGACGCCACGCAAGGCGGGTACAGCAGCGTAAAGACCAAGAACACGTAGGCGGTAAACGGCGAAAACATGGCTGACAGTGCCGCGGGAGAGGTTGCGCCCAAAAGCACCGTGAGCGTCGAGATGACGCTCTCCTTGGCAATGAGCCCCGTGACGAGTGCCGTCGAGGCGCGCCAGTCGCCAAAACCGAGCGGCGCCAGCACCGGCGCGATGATGCTGCCGAGGCCCGCAAGCAGGCTTTGCGACTGGTCGGCGACCACGTTAAAGCGGATATCGAACGTCTGCAGGAACCAAATGACCACCGTAGCGGCAAAGATAATGGTAAAGGCCTTGGTGATGAAGTCCTTGGCCTTATCCCATGCCAGCATCACCGTCGTCTTGACGCTCGGCAGGCGGTAATTGGGGAGCTCCATGATAAACGGCACCGGGTCGCCCTTAAATGCCGTGCGGTTGAGCACCAAAGCCGCGACGCAGCCGACCACGATACCGATCAGATAGAGCGAGACCATGGCGGGAACCGTCGCCTGCGGGAAAAACGCCCCGCACAGCAAGCCGTAAACCGGCAGCTTGGCTGAGCAGCTCATAAACGGCGTGAGCATGACCGTCATCTTGCGGTCGTGCTCGGATGGGAGCGTACGGGTCGACATGATAGCCGGCACGGTGCAGCCAAAACCGACGAGCATGGGCACGAAACTGCGGCCCGACAGGCCAAAGCGAC
>DBEWTR010000265.1:0-4807 GCA_048205775.1 Collinsella sp.
TGAAGATGTTGATTGATTAACGATTGGCAGGCCGTCTTTGACCGCCGCTGAGTACAATCGGGCGAGCAAATGTTGACCTATCAACAAATGAAGGAGTTTCCTTTATGCATCTAGCCCGTCGTGCCTGGTGCCGAACATATCAGACGGTTTTTCGCATTGCATTGCCGATCCTGCCCTATACCGAGCCGCGCATTTTAGAGCATGCCGAGGATGTGCCCGCGGTGCTTCAAAAGCGCTCGATCCAGAAGGTCCTTATCGTGACGGATCCCGGCATTGCCCGTCTGGGGCTCACGGCACCGCTCGAGACGGCGCTCGCATGCAGGGGGATTGGCGTTACGGTCTATGCCGAAACGCGTGCAAACCCCACGGTTTCAAACGTGGAAGAAGCGGCGTCCCTGTATCGAGAGAGCGCCTGCCAGGCCATTATCGGTTTTGGCGGAGGATCGGCCATGGACTGCGCCAAGGGCGTGGGTGCACGCATCACGCAGCCAAGCAAGCCCATCAACAAGATGCGCGGCCTGCTGCGGATTCATCGTCGCCTGCCGCTGCTTATCGCCGTTCCCACTACGGCAGGCACGGGAAGCGAGGTCACGCTCGCGGCGGTTATCACCGATGACGAGACGCACTACAAGTACCCCATTAACGACTTTGTGCTTATCCCGCGCTTTGCGGTGCACGACCCCGAGTTTACGCGCGGTCTGCCCGCCTCCATTACGGGGCAGACGGGTATGGACGCCCTGACGCATGCCGTCGAGGCCTTTATCGGGCGAAGCACCACGCCCTATACGCGTAAGATGGCGCGACAGGCGGTGCAGCTCATCCACGACAATTTGCTCGAGGCCTATGAGCATGGCGACGACATGCGTGCGCGTCGCAATATGCTTTCGGCGGCGTATAAGGCGGGCGTTGCGTTTACCCGCTCCTATGTTGGATACGTTCACGCCATCGCACACAGCTTGGGTGGGCGTTACGGGATTCCGCACGGCTTGGCCAACGCTATCATCCTGCCGCACATGCTTCGCGCTTATGGTGACGCCGCCGCCCCCAAGCTTGCCGATCTTGCTCGCATGGCGGGCATTGCGCCGGCTACCGCGCAGGACAGTCTTGCGGCCGAGGCCTTTATCGATTGGGTCGACCGCATGAACGAGGCCCTGGGAATCCCCAAATATGTCTTGGGCATTCGCCGCTCTGACATTCCCGAGATGGCGGTGCATGCCGATGCCGAGGCCAATCCGCTATACCCCGTTCCGCTTCTAATGGATCGCTTGGAGCTCGAGCATATGTACGAGGTCGTTGCAGGTGGTATGTTTGAGGACGAGAATTAGGAGGGTCCATGAACACCGAGGAAATTACGCGCATCGTCGGCGATCAGCGCGCCTACTTTAAGACGCACGCCACGTTTGATGTCGATGCTCGACGTCGCGCGCTCGTGAGTTTACGCGATGCGGTGCGGGCCCACGAGGCCGATATCGCTCATGCGCTCAAGACCGATTTGGGAAAGTCGCATGACGAGGCCTATATGTGCGAGATTGGCACATCGCTTTCCGAGATTCGACATCAGATCGCTCACGTGGTTCGATGGAGTCGTCCGCGCCTGCGTCCGTGCGACCTCGCTAACGCCGTGAGCGTGTGCAAAACGCAAACCGTGCCCTATGGCGTCACGCTCATCATGGCGCCCTGGAACTATCCGTTTTTGCTGACGCTCGAGCCGCTCGCTGGCGCCCTTGCCGCGGGCAATACCGTGGTCATCAAGCCGAGCGCCTATGCTCCGGCATCGAGCGCGGTGCTCAGGCAAATCTGTGAAGAGGCATTTGATCCGCGCCTGGTGACGGTTGTCGAGGGCGGGCGCGCCGAGAACGAAGCGCTGCTCGATGAGCACTGGGACAAGATCTTCTTTACCGGTAGCGTTCCGGTCGGCACACTCGTTATGGAGCGCGCAAGTAAAAACCTTACGCCTGTGACGCTTGAGCTGGGCGGAAAGAGTCCCTGCATCGTGGATGCGACGGCAAACTTGAAGGTTGCGGCACGGCGTATCGCCTTTGGTAAATGGCTCAACGTGGGGCAGACCTGCGTGGCGCCCGACTACCTGCTGGTCGATACGCGCGTGCACGACGAGCTGCTGGGCCTCATCAAGGAGGAGGTCCGCCGTATGTTTGGCGAGTATCCGCTCGATAACGAGGGCTACGGTCATATTGTCAACGCCAAGCATTTTGCGCGCGTGCGCGGGCTGATCGATCCCGATAAGGTCGTGCTTGGAGGTACCGCGCGCGAGGCCTCGCTCAAGATCGAGCCGACGATTTTGGACGGCGTGTCCCCCGATGACGCCGTGATGCAGGAGGAGATCTTCGGCCCCATTTTGCCAGTGCTGACGTTTGAGAGCCTTGACGAGGCCGAAGCGTTTATTACGGATCGTCCGACGCCGCTGGCCCTGTATATCTTTAGCCAGGACCGTTCGGTTCAGCAACGCTTTGTGCGCTACGTGCCCTTTGGCGGCGGCTGCGTCAACGACACCATCATGCACTTGGCTACGAGCCATATGGGCTTTGGCGGCATGGGAGCGAGCGGTATGGGGCAGTACCATGGACGCGAGAGCTTCGATACGTTTAGCCACAAGAAGAGCATCGTGAATAAGGCAACGTGGCTGGACGTGCCATTCCGCTACGCTCCTTACGCAAGCTGGAAGCACAAGTTCGTGCGCATGTTTGTGCATTAGAATCAGATGGCGTAGCGACAAACGGTCGAAAAGGCGCGGGTGGGGCGAATTTGTGTCCGCACGGACCCGTAGACTTCTCAATAAGGTTAAACACCGGTTTATCCGGCCGTTAGGGGAGCTGCTATGTACGAGCCTTCACGTGTTCTTCTGTCGTTTCATATCGCAGGATTTCAATATGCCGATGGCACCTTGGTCCTGGGCGATCTTAAAGCGGGCGATAAACTGACACTGTGCGCCGAGCGCGATAATCCCCATGACCCCGAGGCAGTTGCGATTTACTATGGCAAGACCAAACTTGGCTACGTTCCAGGAAACGAGGTCGGCCCACTGTCCTTGATGATGTATTACGGCCACGAGGACGTATTTGAGGCCCGTGTGCAACAGGTTGCCCCCGAGCGCAGCCCGTGGCATCAGGTGCGCGTTGGGCTCTATGTGGTGGATGCTCGCTAGTCGGTAAGGGAAGCTGCCATGTTTGACGACGATGACCTGTTTGATCTGGCAGATGATCCGTTTGAGTGGGATGTGCTACTCGATGACGATGAGCTGGAACAGGACCGTAAGATGCGGCAGGGCAAGAACGCCCAGAGTGATGCGTCGAAAAAGAAAGACAAACGCCGCCGCGGACTGTTCGGCGGGCTCTTTGGATAACCGCCACATCGCTGCGTCTGTATACTTAGCACGAGTTGAACACGTTGCGAAATGAGGACAGAGACGATGATGTGGTTTACCGCCGACCTGCACCTGGGCGATACGAATATCTTGCACGATATGGATCGGCCGTTTGATTCGGTCGAGGAGATGAACCGCAAGGTCATCGATGCCGTCAATGAGTGCGTGGCGGCGGACGACCGTCTCTATATCTTGGGAGACTTTACCTATCGTTTGCCCCTGGCGGAGGCGGTGCGTCTGCGCGAGCGTATCGAATGTCAGAACGTGACGCTCATCCGTGGTAACCATGACGGCGACTGGGAAGATCCCGACGTACCGCAGATTTGGGAAGACGTGCGCGATTACCTGGAGATTGCTCCCGGCTATGCCAAGGGCCATCGCCTGGTGTTGAGCCATTACCCCATGCTCAGCTGGAACGGCAAGGCGCGTGGCGCCGTCATGCTGCACGGGCATATCCACAGCAGGGGAGACCGCACCAACGTGCGCAACCGCGATCGCGAGCGCCCTATCTTTCGCTACGATGTCGGTCTCGATGCCAACGATTACAAGCCCGTAAGCCGTGATCAGATTCTTAGCTTCTTTGGGTTATAGGGCGCCAGAGCCACCACAAAGGGGACAGGCACCTGTGTGGTGGTTCTGGCGCCGTTGCCATTATGGCGGCGGCGCCTTTTTTGTCCGCGCGGCGCGGTAGAGTGTAGCCGGTTGATATTTGCGTCCATCGAGGAGCTGCTATGAACGAGATCAAGTGCCCGCATTGCGGCGAAGTTTTTAAGGTCGATGCATCCGGCTATGCGGATATCGTCAAGCAGGTGCGCGATGCCGAGTTCTCGCGCGACCTGGATGAGCGTGTGAAGGCAGTCCAGCGTGAGGGTGAGCAGGCGCTGGAGCTTGAGCGCTCGCGTTCGACGGCTGCCTTGCAACAGGCAGAGTCTCAGCGCAATGCCCAGCTTGTCGAGCAGAAGAACACTGCGGATCAGAAACTGGCGCAAGAGGTTGCCAAGCGCGATGCTGAGCTTGCCGAGCTGCGCGCTAAGCTCGAGGGCGCTGCCGCAGAGCGCGAGAGTGCAAGCCAGCGCGCGGCGGTTGAGGCACGAGCCAATGCTCAAAAAGAGAATGCCGAACTCCAGCGTGAGATTGATAGCCTGCGTGCGCAGCTTGGGCGCAAAGATGACGAAGCAAAGCTTGCCGAGTCGGCGGCGCGCAACGCTGCTCAAAACGATTTAGCTGCACGCGACGCTCAGATTGCCGAGCTGCAGGCCAGGCTTGCCGCGGCGGACAAGGCCCAGGAGATGGCGCTTGCCGCTGCCGCGGCAGAGTCGCAGCGTGAGCTCGATGCCGCTCGCAGCGAGGCCGAGCGCGCGCTTGCTGACTATCGCGCGAAGGTGCAAGAGAAGTTTTCCGCCGCAAAGGCTCAGTCCGAGCAAG
>DBEWTR010000274.1:0-4297 GCA_048205775.1 Collinsella sp.
TTCGTCGCTGGGCTACAAGCATGTCGACGTCGTGTTCCAGCCGCACCGCTATTCGCGTCTGCAGGCCCTGTGCGACGACTTTGCCGATGCATTTGCCAATGCCGATAAACTGCTGCTGATTGATGTGTTCTCGGCTGGCGAGATGCCCATTCCGGGTGTCACCTCTAAGATGCTCGCCGATACCGTGCGCGCCAAGCATCCTGGCAAGGAGGTCGTGTACTGCTCCAGCCGTCTTGAGCTCAATCAGGAGCTCGAGCAGATGGTGGGCGAGGGCGACTTGCTGCTCACTATGGGTGCCGGTGACGTTACGACCGTCGGTCCCGAGTTCATCGAGTATCTGACTGCCAAGAAAGACGCTTAAGTCTAATGGGTCTGTTTAACGCCGTCATGGCGCTCTCGGGCATGATCGACACGGATGTGATCGAGGACGAGCGCCTTGCGCGTCATACGAGCTATCGTATCGGCGGCAAGGCCGACCTCTTTGTGACGTGCCATAGCTATCATGCCCTTCGCCGCGCCGTGGCGGTGCTCGATCGCGAGCAGGTGCCGTGGGTCATCATCGGCAAGGGCTCCAATCTGCTGGTTGCCGATGGCGGTTATCGCGGCGCCGTCATTTCGCTCGGACGTGAGTTTCAGCGCACGGTTGTTGCCGATGACGGTTGTACGCTGACGGTCGGTGCGGGCGTGATGTTTGCGCGCCTGGTCAACGATGCCCTGTCGCGTAGCCTCTCGGGCCTTGAGTTTGCCGTTGGCATCCCTGGCTCGGTTGGCGGTGCGATATCTATGAATGCCGGCACACGGACCGAGTGGATTGGCTCGCTGGTTGAGGATGTCGTAACGTTTGACCCGGCATCCGGTATCAAGCATTATGCGGGGTCCGAGATCACTTGGGGCTACCGCGAATGTAGCCTTCCCCGCAATGAGATCATCCTCGAGTGCGTGCTCAAGCTTAAACCGGCGCCCAAGGCCGACATTCGCGAGCGCATGGAACGGTACCTGACGAGGCGCAAGCGTACGCAGCCCATGGGTCGCGCATCCTGCGGGTCGGTCTTTCGTAACCCGCCCGATGCGAGTGTGGGCAAGCTTATCGAGGATTGTGGATTAAAGGGTTTTTCGATTGGCGGCGCGGAAGTTTCGCCCGTTCACGCTAATTTTATCGTTAATAACGGAACTGCCTCGGCCGATGACGTTGCCGCGGTTATCAGACATGTGCACGGAAAGGTGAGGGAGGCGTATGGCATCGAGCTCAGACCGGAAGTTAAATTCCTCGGCTTCTAGAGCATCGAAACCCACCTTCCGCCGCGCCGGAGGGCGTTCCGGCGCGCCTGCCAAACCTCAACGCAATACCGTCGCGCACTCTAAGTCTGTCGGGCATGCTCGACAGACCAGTCGTCCGGTTGTCGGCTCGCAGCTCGGTAATCGTCCGGCCGCAAAAAAGTCCTCGCGTCCCTCGGTGACGTCAAAGCCTGTTATGGGCGCCAAACCTGCCCGTCCCATGGCAACTCCTAAGCCCTCGACGGGAACTAAAGCGCCGCGTCCAGGTCGCACGCTGGGCGCATCGAAACCGCGCTCGCTGACATCGGTGCCGGCTACCGCCAAGAAGCCTTCGGGTAAAAAAAGCGTCAACCCGTTGTCTTCACTTGGGGCGATGGTAAATAAAACATCAGACGCCGCTTCTGTCGTTGCAGGCAAAGGCAAAATCGTGGGCGGCGTTCTGGCCGCCTTGGCCGTGCTCGTCGTCGTTGCCATCGTGGTGATCAACTCTGGATTGTTTACCGCCACTGATATTCAGATTCAAGGCAGCGAGCATGTGACGAAGCACGATGCTATCCAGCTGATCGATTTGCCCGAGGGAACGTCGCTTTTTAACGTCGATCCCGACCAGATTACCGAGGACCTCAAGCAGAATCCGTGGGTCTCGGGCGTGGATGTCCAGCGTCAGTTCCCGCATACGCTCATCATTACGCCGATGGAGCGCAAGGTCATCGCAATTGCCTATATCAGTTCCGATGACCTTGCCTGGGCCATCGGGGATGATGACACCTGGATCGCCCCACTGTCGACGTCGGTCGAAGTGGATGGCCAGGGCAACGTCATCACGACAGGGCAGGGCTCAAATACCCTGACCGGCATTGATGCCGCGCTGGCGCTCGCTAAGCACTATGGCGCGGTGTTGTTGACTGATGTCTCGGCGGATGTCGCTCCGGTTTCCGGCCAGGCGGTGAGCTCCAAGGCCGTTAAGGCTGGCTTGGATTATGTGCGTGGTTTTTCGAGCGAGTTCTTGGGACAAGTCAAGGATATTTCCACGCCTTCGGTCGAAGCCATCTCGGCAAACCTCAATAACGGCATTGAGGTGTCGCTGGGCGATTCGAACGATATCGTCAAGAAGGAGCGCGTAGTCACCAAGCTGCTTTCGCAGGTAGAGGGCGTAACGTATATCAATGTGCGCTCTCCGGGTAACTATACATTTAGGAACGCTCCGACCTCGTAGCGCTGGTTGATGCTTTGTTGAGGGGCCATACCACGCCGTTTATCTGGTTTGTTTGGTTTTCACGGTCAATTATTTGACTGATACGTTCATAATGTGCAAACATAATACGGTTTACCTTTGCATTTACTTTCAACCTGAAGGTTAATGTGCGCAGGGGTCGACCCATGCTATGGCTATAACCTTTGTTCGGAGGACCGACATGCACGAGACAGAGATCAACAACTACCTTGCCGTCATTAAGGTGGTCGGCGTCGGCGGCGGCGGTACCAACGCGGTCAATCGAATGATCGAAGAGGGCATCCGCGGCGTCGAGTTTGTTGCCATCAACACCGATGCTCAGGCACTCGCGATCTCTGATGCCGATATCAAGGTGCACATCGGCACCGACCTTACCCGCGGCCTGGGCGCCGGCGCCAACCCCGAGGTTGGCCGCAAGGCTGCCGATGAGTCCCGCGACGACATTGCCGAGGCGCTCGCTGGCGCCGACATGGTGTTCATCACCTGCGGCGAGGGCGGTGGCACCGGTACCGGCGCTGCTCCCATCGTTGCCGATATCGCGATGAACGAGGTCGGTGCGCTGACCGTCGCCGTCGTGACCAAGCCCTTCACCTTCGAGGGCCGCAAGCGCAAGAAGAGCGCCGAGGAGGGCATTAAGACCCTCTCCGATTGCGTCGACACCATGATCGTCATCCCTAACGATAAGCTGCTCGACATCGCCGAGAAGAAGACCACCATGCTCGAGGCCTTCGCGATTGCCGATGGCGTCCTTTCCCAGGGCACCCAGGGCATCACCGACCTCATCACCGTCCCCGGTATCATCAACTTGGACTTCGCCGATGTTAAGACCATCATGAAGCAGGCCGGTACCGCCATGATGGGTATCGGTACCTCTTCTGGGGATACCCGTGCCGTCGACGCTGCCCAGCAGGCCATCTCCAGCCCGCTGCTCGAGAGCTCCATCGATGGCGCCACGCGCGTGCTGCTCTCCATCGCCGGTTCCAAGGACCTGGGCATCCAGGAGATTAGCGACGCCGCCGACGTTGTCGCCAACGCCGTCGACCCCGAGGCCAACATCATCTTCGGTACCGTTGTCGACGAGTCCCTGGGCGATCAGGTGCGTATCACCGTCATCGCTACGGGCTTCTCCGACTCCAACGTCAACCGTCAGGACGAGCTCTTCGCTGCCCAGCAGTCCCAGAGCAAGGCTGCTGCTTCTGCTGAGCCGCAGCGCACTGCTCCGGCTGCCAGCCCGGCTCAGGCCGCTCCGACCCGCAACGTCGGTGGCACCGAGCTTCCTAACTTCGGCAACGATCAGTTCGAGCTTCCCGACTTCCTGAAGCGCGGCAGCTTCTAAGTCGTTCTTTGCATTGTTGTGCACAGGGGCGTGTCCGTATGGACGCGCCCTTTTTATTTCGACTTTGTAAACTAGAACCTCCAATCTCTTTACGTTCCCTTTACGATTGCCTCCAGCGCAGCGGGTATCCTTTTAGAGAAGTATGACAGCCGTATAAACGCGGGCTGTAGCGGTGATGCCGCGGTACTTGTGTTATTAGGAGGCCTTAGTATGGCAGCACGTGCGGACAAAGTTTCGCGTGTCGACCATGATGGAGTTACGTTGGTGGAGGGCGCGACATCCGATGTTCGCTTTGCCTTCACCGAGCGCGCCGGTGGCGTTTCCGAAGATGCGTACTCCTCACTCAACTTGGGCTCGCATGTTGGCGATGACCCCTTTGCTGTTCAAGAAAATCGTCGTCGTGCGCTCGAGGCTATGGGTGCCGTCGAGTGCGAGCACAACCTGCTCGTTCC
>DBEWTR010000261.1:0-2922 GCA_048205775.1 Collinsella sp.
TCTTTGGCGTTGTGGCGCCGCTTGCCGGTAGCACCGACGGCCAGGGAGAAGACGCCGACGAGGAGTCCGCGTCCGGCGAGATCACCATCAAGCTGCCCAAGGCGCAAAAGACGGTGGTCTACGGTATTGCGATTGCCGGCGGTCTGGGCACCTACCTGCTGCTTGGACAGCCTGTGGGCGGCGGCATGGGCATGCCCAGGTTCGAGTCCGCCGAGGTGGGCAACCTAGAGCTTACCTGGCTCGTCCCTCTGTCGTTGATCGGCACCGTCTGCGGATGGCTGTACTTTGTCTCTGAGCATGCGAGCGAGGCACTGTCTCACGCAATAGGGGAGCGTCCTGTCGTCAAGGCCATGCTAGCCGGTCTGGCGCTCGCCATCTGTGGCACGGTTCTGCCCTACACCATGTTTGCCGGCGAGACCCAGGCCGACGTGCTCATGGAAACCTACCTGACCATTCCCGCTGGCGTGCTTATCGCGACCGGTCTTGTTAAGGCCATGCTGACGCCCGCCCTCATCAACCTTGGTTGGCGTGGCGGCCACTTCTTCCCGGTTATCTTCTCGGGTGTGAGCCTGGGCTACGGCCTTGCCATCCTCACCGGCGCCGATCCGGTCTTTTGCGTCGCCGTCTGCACGGCATCGACGATGGGTGCGGTCATGCGCCAGCCCATCATGGTCGTGGGCCTGCTGCTCATGTGCTTCCCGCTCAAAGGCATCGTCTGTATGATCATCGCCGCCGCCATCGCCGCCGGCATTCCGCTGCCCAAGCCGCTGCGCAAATAGCGCGGTTAATCGCGAGTCAACTCCAGAGGGGTACGAGATGATCCTGTACTTTAGCGCGACGGGGAACAGCGAACATGTGGCGCGTCGCATTGCGGCGGCGACAGACGACAAGGTTGTGTCGATTGAGCGTTTTGATGTCGAAGCCCTTCGCCTTGTTGCGACGGAAGGCCCCTGCCAGCTGGGATTTGTTGCTCCGGTGTATGCCTGGGGTCTGCCGACACCGATGATCGAGTTTTTGAAGACTGCCGACCTGTCGATTGCTGCCGGTGCAAAGGGCGGCGAGCGCCCCTATACGTTCTATGTTTCGACGTACGGTTCGACGACCGGCCAATCTGCCAAGTTTGCCCGCGACCTGCTGCACGAGCGTGGGCTCGAGTTAGATGCGGCGATGAGCGTCAAGATGCCCGATACCTGGACGCCTGTTTTCGACCTGTCTAACCCTCAAAAGGTTGAGGGTATCAATAGAGCTGCCGAGGCGCAGATTGATGCCGTGATCGAGGCGGTGCAGGCACGCCGCACGGGCAACATGATGCGCCATCGCGTGCCTCTGTTTGCATCGTGCGCGTATCACGCAATTGGGCTGCCGCGCATGCAACAGACGAGCAAGTTTGCCGTCGATGCCGATCGCTGCATCGGCTGCGGCCTGTGTGCCAAGCGCTGCCCCATGGCGGCGATTGAGATGCGCGACGGCCTTCCCGTCTGGACAAAGCCGGAGTGCGCAGCCTGCCTTCGTTGCCTGCACCGTTGTCCCAAATTTGCCATCTCGCACGGTAAGCGCACGGCATCCCACGGTCAGTACAGGCATCCCAAGCCAGGTGTGAGGATGTAGCGGCTGCTGGCCGCGCTACTTCCAAACCGCGAGCGCCGCAGTGCCCAGTACGATGAGGGCGAGACCGATGGCGCTGCGCCGCGAGACCTTTTCGCTGAATGCCAAGCGCGCAAATAGTACCGATACGACAATCGATAGTTTGTCGATCTGCACCACGACGCTCACCTGGCCTGCGGCGATGGCATAGTAATAGAGCAGCCACGATGCTCCGGTCGCGATGCCCGATGCCGCGAGAAATACGAGCTCGTAGCGGTCTACGTGCACGGCTTGGCCCATCTTGCCTTTAGCTGCCACGATTGCCCATGCCATAACCAGTACCACGCAGGTGCGGATTGCCGTGGCCAGGTTTGACTCGACGCCTTCGATGCCGATCTTAGCGAGGACGGAGGTGAGTGCTGCGAACATGGCGGCGCCGAGGGCGTAAGCGAGCCAGGTCCGGTCTTGCTGCTGCTCGGGTCCGGCGGATTGCTGCTTCTCGGTCATTAAAAACGTGCCGAGGGTAATGACGGCGGTTCCCACGAGCTTAACCGCAAGGTTGCTCGTCTCGCCAAAAAGCACGATGGCGATCAGCGCGGCGAGCACGGTGCTCATCTTGTCGACCGGTACGACCTTATTGACGTCTCCGATGCTCAACGCCTGAAAGTAACAGATCCACGAAGCGCCGGTAGCGAGTCCCGAGAGGACGAGAAAGAGCCAGGATCTGGGTTCGATGCTGCCAATGGTTCCAATGGATCCAGAAATGCCCGCCATTGCCCAGGCGAAAACGAGCACCACGCAGGTGCGAATGGCCGTCGCGACATCGGAGTCGGTCTGCTTGATGCCGCATTTGGCCAAGATGGATGTGATGCCGGCAAAGAATGCTGACGCAAATCCTGCGACGACCCACGACACGGGTTGAGCGCCTCCTCAAAAAAGACCACGCCAGATCTATGGCGCATGTCCAATGATACCGCGCTTGCCTATAGGTTGCGTGCCCGGTAGACCTTGGTGCTGATGGCGCAGATGACAGCGCCAAGGACGACCGTTGCCAGCGCGGCAATTCCTGCGCACAGGAAGCCAAGAACGGAAGGATCGGGATTCGCCCCGGCAATCATCGACATGAGCTGGTTGCTGATGGGGTTGAATGAGTTTAGCGTGACCATGATAAGGCACATGTATAGGGCGTATAGACCAACGGATAGGCGTTGCGCCTTCATGTGTTCAAATCGAAAGAACAGAGGCAGTACCAAAAACACCGCCATGAGGGAGAAAAGCATCGATATTGCCGAGGCGATTGCGGTCTCAAAGACGGTCTCTCCCGTGGAGGGGATACCC
>DBEWTR010000289.1:0-7363 GCA_048205775.1 Collinsella sp.
CGCGGGGGCGACGCTTGGTCGCCGCAACGGTTTTATGGTTGGCGCGCTGGCGGCGCTGACCAGCAATTTCTTTTTTGGACAGGGCATGTGGACGCCGTGGCAGATGTATGCCTGGGGGCTCGTGGGATACGTTGGCGGTGCGCTGGCGTATGCGGGTGCGTTCGACCGCGCCGACGGCACCGTGCGCATGCCAGCGCTGCTGGCGTACGGCTTTGCGTCGGGCCTGCTCTATGGCGTCGTGATCAACGCGTATGACATCATTGGATTTGTACGGCCGCTTACTTGGGCGGGTGCCGTGGCACGTCTTGCCACGGCGGTGCCGTTCGATATCACGCACGGCCTTGCGACCTGCGTGTTTTTGGCCGCCTTGTACAAGCCTTGGTGCCGTCGCATTAACCGTGTCGTCGTGAAATACGGACTGTAGGGCATTTCGCGTTCCCACACGAACTTGCGGTGGAATAGTTCTCGTTTTTGGCTATTTGCTGCCCAAACAGGAACTACTCCACCGCAACTTATAGGGGGAGAGGGGTCACATGATCTGTTTTCCTCTGTCCCCCAGGAATTGCTTGGCGCTAGAGCTCTAGCGTGAGGGTGACGGGGCAGTGGTCGCTGCCGAAGATATCGCCGCGGATGCCGGTGTCGCGAACGTTGGCGGCGATTGCGTCGCTTACCAGGAAGTAGTCGATGCGCCAGCCGGCGTTGTTCTTGCGGGCATTAAAGCGATAGCTCCACCAGCTGTAGACGCCCTCGACGTCGGGGTTTGCCGCGCGCCAGGTATCGGTAAAGCCGGCGTTGAGCAGCTCGGTAAACTTGCCGCGTTCCTCGTCCGAAAAGCCTGCGTTGCCGCGGTTGGACTTGGGGTTCTTAAGGTCGATCTCCTCATGCGCCACGTTAAAGTCGCCGCAGGTTACGACGGGTTTGCCGGTCTCGCGCTCGAGCGCGTTCAAAAAGCCGCGGTAGGCATCGTCCCAGGCCATACGCACGTCGATGCGCGCGAGCTCATTTTGTGCGTTGGGCGTATAGACGTCGACAAACCAAAACTTGTCGAACTCGAGCGCACAGACGCGGCCCTCGGTTGCGGCTTGGGCGACGAGCTCGGCCGCCTCGTTCTCGCCGGCGTAGGGTAGCAGTGCGTCGGCGTGCAGCACGCGCAGCGGTTCCTGGCGGCTAAAGACCGCAGTGCCCGAATAGCCTTTACGCTCGGCGTAGCTCCAGGTTTGGTGATAGCCGGGCAGGTCAATATCGACCTGGCCCTCCTGCAGCTTGGTCTCTTGCAACGCCAGGATATCGACGTCGAGTTCTTGCGCGATCTGGATAAAGCTCGGGTCCTTTTTGAGCACGGCGCGCAGGCCGTTTACGTTCCACGAGGCGAAAGTGTAAGTCTGAGGCATGGTGTCCTTTCGACGGGGTTGGCAGGCTTAAGATTAGCGCAACAGGGGCGGTGGTGGGCACCGCGCGTGCTGACCCAAAGGCCGCATGCTGGGACATCGCCCGACGCTGCCCGACCAACAAGGACGGAGGACTCATATGACGCAGGCAATAACGGATCCCAAGCAGGCCTCCGCCGCGCTGGCGGAGCTGTTCGGCACCCATAAGCGCGTGGTCTTCTTTGGCGGCGCTGGTGTTTCCACGGCAAGTGGCATTCCCGATTTCCGCAGCGTGGACGGCCTGTATCACCAGCAGTTTGCCTATCCGCCCGAGACCATGCTGTCGCATAGCTTTTACGAGGCGCATCCTGCGGAGTTCTTCGACTTTTACCGCACCAAGATGATCGCGCTCAACGCTAAACCCAACCGCTGCCACACCAAGCTGGCCGAGCTGGAGCGCGCCGGCAAGCTCGACGCCGTGGTGACGCAAAATATCGACGGCCTGCATCAGATGGCCGGCTCACAGCGAGTGTTTGAGCTGCACGGATCGGTCCATCGCAACATTTGCCAGTCGTGCGGCGCGGTCTATAGCGCCGAGTGGATTTGCTCGCGCGAGCACGAGGATGCCGCGGGCGTGCCTGCGTGCCCCGCGTGCGGTGGCCGCATCAAGCCCGATGTAGTGCTCTACGAAGAGCCGCTCGACGAGCATGTGTTGACCGGTGCCGTTGCCGCCATCGCCGCGGCCGATGCCCTCATTGTGGGTGGGACCTCGCTCGTGGTGTATCCGGCGGCGGGCCTTACGCGTTACTTTACCGGCGATACGCTGGCCATATGCAACCTTGCTCCCACCGATCAGGATGCAAATGCCGACCTGCTGATTTCTTGCGACATCGCGGCCGCGTTTGCGTTCTAGCCCGCGCGCGCGGATACAATAGAAAGACTGAGTGCAAAGCGACCCCGCCGCCAGCTCCCCAAGCTCGGCGGCGTGGGCATTTTAGGAGGATGTTCATGGCGAACGACAGCAAGACATGGCGGTGCGGAAAGTATGAGCTCAGCTTTGACCGTCCGCGCATCATGGGCGTCCTCAACGTGACGCCCGAGTCGAGTCGCGACGGCGGGGAGCACTTCGACCCCGATGCCGCCATCGAGTACGGCCTGGCGATGCTCGATGCCGGCGCCGACATCATCGACGTGGGCGGTGAGTCCACGCGCCCTGGTTTTACCCCGGTCAACCCCGACGAGGAAGCTCGCCGCGTGCTGCCCGTGGTGCGCGCGCTGGCCAAGGAGGGCGCCATCGTCTCGATCGACACGCGTCATGTGGCGGTTGCCAAGGCGGCCGTGCGCTGCGGCGCCTCGATCGTCAACGACGTGACGGGCTTCACCGATCCCAAGATGGTCGAGTTTGTTAAGACGAGTACCTGCGGCGTCATCGTGATGCATGCCGGCGAGGTCGCCGCGCCCGCACGCACACACGCAACGGTGCAGCTCGATACCTCGGCAGCGGCGTTTGTTGCCGAGAAGGCGCGCGAGGCGGCTGCCGAGGCCGCGCGTGAGGCCGAGAAGCCGGCTCGCCGCCGTCGCGGCAAGTTGCTGGGCGAGCCTAAGCCGGAGGCCAAGCTTCCGGGCGGCGTGGTGCAGCCCTCGTTGCCGTTTGGCGAACTGGAGCCCACGTCCGAGCCTTCAAGCGAGCAGGAGACGCCGGCCGCCGAGCAGGCTGCTGCCGCCGAGACCGTCGCGCCCGCGCCCGAGGCCGCGCCCGAGGCCACCGAGGCCGCATCGGAGTCCAATGACCGTCTGGCCGCCATGATGCGCCGCAGCGCCCGCCGCGAGGAAGCCTACGTGCCCACCTCGCAGCTCCGCCGCTTCACCCTGCCCGATTCGGCGCCCATCATGCGCCGCGTCATGGGCTTTCTGTCTGACCAGGCCCGCACACTCATCCATGCCGGCGTGTCGCGCGACCGCATCTGCATCGATCCTGGCCCGGGCTTTGGTAAGTCGGCTAACGAGGACATCGTCATCCAGCGCGAGACTGCCAAGATGGCGTCACTGGGCTATCCGCTCATGTGCGCCGTGTCGCGCAAGCGTTTTGTGGGCGCTATCTCGGGCGTGACCGAGGCCGCCGAGCGCGATGCCGCTACGTTTGGCGTGTGCTTGGGCGCCATCCAGGCCGGTGCCAACATCGTGCGCGTGCACGACGCCGCGGGTTTTGCGCAGTTCCTGAACGGTTACTGGGCGGTTGCCAAGCCGCAGCCGCGCCGCGCGTTTGTGGCTGTGGGCTCCAACCTGGGGCATCGCTGCGACAACATCCGCGCTGCACGCGAGATGATCGCCGAGATTCCACTCACCTGCGTGTCCAACTCCTCCAAGATCTACGAGAGCGAGCCTGCCTACGAGACGCGCCAGGACGCGTTTGCCAACGCCGTCATCGAGATCAAGACCGAGCTGGCGCCGTTGGTGCTGCTCGACGAGCTTATGAAGATCGAGGCTGAGCTGGGGCGCGACCGCTCCAAAAAGGCCAAGGCCAACGGCCCGCGCACCATCGACCTGGACCTGCTGTGGATGGATGGCGAGACCCACGGCGGCAAAAAGCTGCGCCTGCCGCATCCTCTCATTGGCGAGCGCGACTTTGTGCTGGTGCCGCTCGAGGACCTGATGCACGACCCGGCGCGGTTCTTCCGCTACAACGGCGTCGAGGTCAAGGAGCCCGAGGACCGCGTGGGTCATATCGTGGGCGAATTGGGGCGTATGTAGATGATCGAGATGAATGCTGTTGCCGCCGGCGCCGAGCTCGACTCGGCACGTGACGCGGGCCGCGAGGGTGCGTCCGCGGGCTGGTGCGCATGGAGCGCGGGCGATGCCTCGCTGACGTTTTCGCTGGTCGTGCGTCCGGATGTGAACATGCATGCCTTCCACGGCCTGCCGTTTGTGGCCGCGATGGGCATGATGGACGCGCTCGTGGGCACGGCTTCGACGCCGGGGTTGGGCCTTGCCGGTAAGGTGGGTATCCAGTGGCCGAGCGATATCGTGTGTGGTGCGCCTGCGTTTGAGACGTCGCTCGCGCGTGTTGCCGTGAACGGCGGTGCCGGTGCTGCGGGCATGTTCGGTGCCGTGACGGTGGATATTGAGCGTTCGGCGTTGAGCGAGCTCGGTGTAGATATGGCCGACGAAGCGCTGGTCGAAGAGTTGGCCGCCGCCGTGCTGACCCGTGTGGATGCCTGGGCGGCTGTTGCCAACACGCCGCAGGGCGCCGCAGGGCCGCTGGCTCCCGTGCTGGGCGAGTACTTCGACATGGTGCCGCTGCTGGGCCGCCAAGTTGCGGCGGTGTCGCCCAACGGTTTGCCGCTTGCGGTCGGTGTGTTTGCGGGCCTGGATATCTGGGGTCGTGCGACTATCAAGACCGATGCCGGAGAGCAAGAGTTTCCGCCCGAGGCCGTACGGATTCGCGGGCTGTAACGCGAGGCGCTCGCGCCCAAAGATAACGATGACAACGGAGTCCTCCTCGGCTTGCACCGGGGAGGGCTTTCGCTTGTCTGGGGAATGGGTTGCCAGCGCTTTATTCCTCAAAACTGAAAAATTTTCGTTTTTGAGGAATAGGATTAAGGCAGCTCGGCCTTTCGCGAGGTATATTCGCTACAGAGCCTATTCCTCAAAACTGAAAAATTTTCGTTTTTGAGGAATAGCGATAAAAGACCGCGAGGAGGCCCCAATGAAACTCATCAATAGAACGTCATATATGGACACGTTGACGAGCCTTATTGGCGTGCCGGACATCAAGGTCATAACGGGCATCCGCCGTAGCGGTAAGTCAAAATTGCTCGAGGCCCTCCGCGATTACGTGGAGGCGAATCTGTCCAATTCGAATGTCATCCATATCAACTACAACCTCGATGAGTTCGAGAACCTGCTCGAGTATCACGCGTTGCTCACCTATGTAAAAGAGCATCGAGTGGCCGGCAAGCATAACTTTCTGCTTATCGATGAAGTTCAGATGTGCGACGGTTTTGAGCGTGCGATCAACAGCCTTCACGCATCCGAGCAGTACGACATCTTCATCACCGGATCGAACGCCTTTTTGCTGTCGAGCGATCTGTCAACGCTCTTTACGGGGCGCACCTTCGAGATCGAGGTTTTCCCATTCTCGTTTGAGGAGTATCGTCTCTATGGCGACGAGAGCGAGGTCGACCGCGACTTCGATGAGTACGCGAGAACCGGCGGCATGTCTGGCTCTTACCCTTATCCACTGCAGGAGCAGCGCTATCAATATCTCTCCAACGTCTTTAAGACGCTCATTGTGAGAGATATCGTGCAGCGGCATAACGTGAGAAACGAATCGGCGCTGCTGCGCATTGCCGATTACATGATGGACAACGTTTCCAACATTACGTCGGCACGCAACATTACTGATGCATTAAATGCGGATGGGCTAAAGATTACGAACAAGACCGTCGGCACGTACATGGGGTACCTGTGCGATGCGTTTGCCTTCTATAAAGTTCGTCGATACGACATTCGCGGCAAAAAATACCTTAAGAGCGGCGAGAAGTACTATCTGGCGGACCATGCGTTTAAATATGCGCTTCTTGGTACACGTGATATGGATTGGGGACGCGTATACGAGAACATGGTGGCAATCGAGCTGCTGCGTCGCGGATACGAGGTATACGTCGGCGTGCTCTATAAAAAGGAAATAGACTTTGTAGCAATCAAGCGGAGCGAGAAACTCTACATTCAGGTGAGCGACGACATCAGCTCGGATAAGACATTTGAACGCGAGATTTCGCCACTGCTGAGCATTGGCGATGCGTATCCCAAGATGATTCTCGCCCGCACGCATCACGAGGCCACGGATCGCGACGGAGTGCAGATCGTGGACCTGGCGAGGTGGTTGTGCGGCGAGGCGTAGCGGAAAGCCTATTCCTCAAAACTGAAAAATTTTCGATTTTGAGGAATAGGACCAATGCATTGCTTAGTTCGCCGCTCGCGCCCGTGCTCGACTTAAGCCCCTGCTCTATCCCAGCTCCTGCATGCGGCGGTAGATTTCGCAGATACCCTTGATGGTGAGCTGTCCGTCGACCACGTCGAAGGCATCGGTCGAATCGGCGACGATGCTGGCGAGACCGCCTGTGGCGATAACCGTGGCGTCCTCACGACCCAGCTCGCGCTTCATGCGCGCGACCAGGCCCTCGGCCATGGCGGCGGCGCCCACCACGGCGCCGACCTTGATGCATTCCTCGGTGTCGCGGCCGATGGCGTGCTCGGGTGCCTCGAGCGGCACGCTGGCGAGCTTGGCGGCACGGGCGGCAAGCGCGTCCATGGAGATGCGGATGCCCGGCGCGATCGCTCCGCCAATGTAATAACCGTCCTCATCGATGACGTCGATATTGGTCGCGGTGCCAAAGTCCACCACGATTGCCGGCGCGCCGTGGAAAGTCTCGGCCGCAACGGCGTTGGCGACGCGATCGGCACCTACGGCCTGGGGGCGCGCCGCGCGCAGCTTGGTCACCGCGGCCGTCTGCGGCCCGATGACGATGGCGTCCGCGGCAATGCGGTCGGCCACGGCGTGCCATTCGCGCGAGAGCTGCGGCACCACGCCCGCAAAGGCGATCGCGTCGACCGCGTCGAGCGAAAGGCCGTACATTTTAAAGAAACCCATCAGGCGCACATGGATCTCGTCGGCGGTATAAGAGCGGTCGGTGGGCATGCGCCACGACTGCACCAGCTCGTCTCCGTCAAACAGGCCCATGGCCGTCTGCGTGTTTCCCATATCGATAGCGAGCAGCATGTCTACTCCCAGTGTTGGCATAAAAGGACGCGCACCATTGTATACGCGCCGCCGACGGCGCTCGGCTGCGATTCGTTTACGGTGATAGGGGCTGAGGGGTTTAAATATGAAGGAATTATGCTCAACGAGATTTTCCTTGCCGTTTACCGAACTCCCGCGTAATATTCTTTCTTGCGCACATGAGGCGCCCAGACATTGCGGGGTGGAGCAGTCT
>DBEWTR010000291.1:0-10501 GCA_048205775.1 Collinsella sp.
TGGATCGACCGTCACCGCGCGCTCGTGCGACAACGTTGTCGGCGCCCCCAGCGAAACGCCAGCGATGCTGAGAAAAGTCGGCCACGGCTCATAGTACATGGTGCAGGTGTAGGTCCTAAACGTACCGGATAGGGAGAGCAGGCCACCATCCGATGCCTCCGCGCCTTGCTCACTCGACACTTCGATCTGCAAGTCATAGCCTTCCATGGCATTCAGAATTTGAGTCTGAACCGTCGCCGAGGCATCGGCAGAGCTTTCGTCGCCCTCCCCCTCCGACGCCACAGCGTGCGCCAACACGATGTCGGGCACCACGCGGTCGAAGCGCGCGACAGCGCTGGCAAAGATCATGACGTTGTACACGACGAGTGCCAGCACCAGCAAAACGGGCGTAACCACTGCCATCTCAACCGTCGCTTGGGCGCGCTCCTCGCGCAGACGCATGCGGATACTCATTACGACCCACCGCCCAGAACGCCAACCAGCGTGGCGACATCGACGGTGAGCGGGATGGAGCCGCCGCCGGGCAGAGGAATCTCCGCAAGTGTGAACACCGTACCGCTAATGGTGCGTTCGACTTGATATTCCAACGCCTCGCAAAGCGCCTTGGGATCGGTCACGCCCAACGGAATACTTCGCAGTTTGTCTTGCGCTTGAGAGAGACCCGCAATGTCAGACCCCGGACTCTTAATGACATTTGCGGAATCGGTCAGCACCGGCTTTCGCAGGCGCAAGTCGCACGGTTCCAAACCCAGCGCCGCCACGGACGCCGAAACGGTATCGCCGAGCCACGATGCAATGGAGCCCAACGCACCGCTGCCCCCTCCTAGGTCTTTAATCATCTCGTCCATAAGTTCGTCGGCCGAACCTTGGATGTCTCCGTATCCCACGAGTAGCCGTCCCCAAACATCCATGACGCCGTCGAGCACGCCGGCAACGCCGCCCGAGCGTTCCTTCAATGTCGAGAAAAATCGCGAAAGCATGTTGTTTTGCGCCGTCGCCTCATCGGGCGCCAGCACCGCGGCAGAGATAGCACCGCGATCGCCAAGCCTGACTGCCGCGTTAAACGAGGAGTTAAGTTGATCGGGGCTGGTAATGTCACCCGAAACTGCAAAGGCGACCACGCCGTTGCGGCCAGGTGGGGCGATACGCGGGCGCTCGCCGGAAAGCGCTTTAATGGCCTGGTCAAACGCATTGCCCGCACGGTCGGCCTCATCCTCGGTCTGACGCTCAAGTTCGAGTTCTTTGTTGCGGCATTCGACGTAGTCTTCCAGAGCCTCTTTGAATCGATCAAAGTGGTACTCAAAGCCGTTTTCGATAGAAGTCGAAGGAGCCGCAACGGCACCGAGCGACGAAACACCAAAATGGCATCTATTGCATTTGTCCTGCCCGTCATAAGCAGCAACCGAGGCCAGCCCGCATGGCGCCCCCTTCTTATAGTTGGGGCAACTCGTTCCGTAATGCAGATACGTCTTGCCATCGATGGCACTGGTTGGCCACACCGTATCGGTATAGAGTTCCGTCGCTCGCACCTCGTCAGTGTTGCGCGGCAACAGCGGGATATAGGAAGCGACTTCATCTCCGTCCTCGGTTACATATGCACGATTGACCTCTGTACTCGCATAGGTGTAAAACGCCTTGCGCGCCGCCGACTCCGCCTTCGTCTCGACGCTTGAACCCTGCGGTTTTTCGTCTGCCAGGCGTTGACGGTAGTAGGTCTTCGCGCGGTCGAGCGCCACCTGTGGCTCCCACGAAATGCTCGAGGCATAATGCGGGTTCTGCTCACCCGAGAGCTTTGCCAAACTCCTCGCACGTTCCCACATGCATGAACAGCTACCGACCGAAGCCGGAACCGATCCACCGCAATCCGCAAGCCAGGCGCGTTCTTTTGCTTTCGCCGTCTCCTCCGAGGCCTTCTGCAGCTCATCTGCTGCGCGCTCCAGATCTTTCGATGTGTCTTTAATGGCATCGGTCGAGATCTCAGAACCCTCGAGCGCAACGAAATCCGACTCGGACATCCTGGGCACGGCAAGCGCCGTACCGGTATAGGTCACACTATCGGTATCCTGCGCCGACACCGCCTGCGTGGCACGCGCGGCAATCAGATACGGCAGAGCCGTCTCGATTTTCTGCAAGCCTTCCGATGCGCTTTTGGCAAACTTGTTGCGCGTTTTAATGATCTCAATCCCGGTGTCGACCATATTGCCGGCAACTGGTTCGGCACCCGGGATGAGGATGGCGACCAGGCCCGTCCCGATCGTGGCAAACCCCGCTAGCCCCAGACTCAAGATGCTCGCATCAACCACCGTGGCAGCCGTGTGATAGGACGACACTACGTTGGCACCCGCCAGCGCGCCGCTATCGGCCGCCACCTGGGTGTCCCCCGCGCGCGACATGCTCCATATCGCCGCGGTCGACGAAAACAACAACGTGAGCACCACTAGGATGACCACGGCAGAAGAAAGCGTGGTGTAGGCACCGTCTTCGATAAACAGGTCGATACCGGCGCGGCCCATAAAGCCGCCTCGCTTGCGATGGCAGCTCGGACGGCGCGTCAAAACGCGTCTAGACCAGAAACGCTTAATCCCATGCAGCAATCCACGAATCATAATCTCCCTCCAGCCATTCGGGACGTGATTGATATGAGACATCAACCTTGAGCTCAACGTAGCCGCCCTCGGCGGTACCACCCATAGCCTGCACAAACGCACCGATCACAGGCAACGGCTTGACCTCGCCAGAAACGGACACGGACGAGACGCCACCCGCATCGGCCCGACCAAGCTCGATATCCCACGACAACGGCCCGCCGGCATGAAAGATCGAAACGTTGGGCACTGCGGCAAGCCGGCGGCAGGTGAACTCCTTAAGATCGTCATCCTCCGCCGTCGTCGTGGTCATGAGCCGCGCGGTCTCGGCGGCGGCAGACTCCATGACCGCGCGCGTATAAAGCAGGCACACCGGTTGCAGGGCGAGAAGGATGAGCGTCAAAAACGTCGGCAGCAAAAAAGCGGCCTCGACCGTAGACTGCGCCCGGTCCTCGCGCGCAACATCAATACAACACGATGTCCTTAGCACCCGCAGCAGCGTCGACAACCGATGTCGAGGTGACGCCGTGAGATGCCGCCCGCTCGACCAGCGCCGCCAAGCGCCCATCGGCACCGGCACGCCAAAGCCCCGCGATCGCCAGCACGATGGAAAGCAGCGCCACCGTGACGATGGCGTATTCCACAGTCGCTTGGGCAACCTCTTCACGCAGAACGCCATGCATTTCACGATCCCTCCTTTGAGCTTATTGTTTGCGGTACCAGGCGCACGGCGCGCAGACGACACGAAGCATCGCCGGTATCCGCGGCAACCGTCACCATATCGACCCAGCCGCGTCCGTCACGCACGATAGCGCCCCATACGTTGCCCTTAATATCGAGATAGCCGCTCAGGGCGAGCTGGGCCGTTGGCACCTCGCGGTAGGCGCGTAACATATCCGCCGCCGCCTCGGTCATCGGTCGGTCCTCGGACCATGCAAGCCGGACCGCAATCGCGTTGTCCTCAGACGAATCCGTCGCAGTGCCAGACCGCTTGTCGAGCGTCCGCAGAAAGGTTTGCGCCGTGACAGCGACATCCGAATCGTCCACATCTCGCATCTCATCTTTTTGAGACGCCACCGCCGAATCTGAGCCCGAATCGAAAGCGGCCCCAGGACGCTGCTGCCGCGCGGCGTTAAGCCCCCAAAGCACCGCCGCTATCGCCACGGTCAGGCATGCAAACACCAGCAACACCCCGATGGGGCGCTCGCCCTCTACAGGCTGTTGATGCCCTCGCTGATAGCGTTCCATAGATCTTGGACCTTGCCTTTAAATGCAACGATGGCAATAATCGCGATCACCACAAGCACACCCACCAAAATGGCGTACTCGGTGGTACCCTGCGCGCTCTCCTCCTGCAACAGCTCCTTGGCATGCTGGCGAGCGAGAATCGCCAGGCAAAAAGCCCAGTTCCAAGCCTTGTCAGCAACTTCGACCATCGTGTTCATGTATTCCTCCCTACATCATCCCGCCTGCTCCCAGCAGCGGGCCCAATATGGACAGAAGCAACGCCGGCAAGATGAGCGTGCCGGTGGGAATCAGCAGCTTGACGGGCGCACGCTCAATCTCGCGCTCGACCGCGGCGCGATGAGCCGCACGGATCTCGCGACTTTGAGCGGCCAACGTCTCGGCAAGTGGGGCACCCAGGGCGAGCGCCTGCCCCACCGTGATGGCAAAGGTCTCGAGCGCTCGCACGTCCAGGTCGCGCGCGGCGGCCAACAACTCGTCCTCACGCGTACCCACGCCCACTTGCCACGCCATGCAGGCCCGCTCAAGGCGAAGAGCCAGCACTGACCGACGGTTGGCGCAGAAAATCTCAAGTGCCGCATCAAACGAAAGACCGGCCGAAAGGCCCAAGCGCACAACATCGATCATCTCGGACACTTCGCCGAGCGACACTCGCGCCGGGCCGCCCGCTCCAACCGCGCCCTTCACTCGCGCGGTCAGGGCATCGACCACCGAGCGACCCGCGGCAGCGACCAGCACCGCCTCGCGCTTGCAGGCCCCTGCGATCTTGCGCGCATCCGCCCGATCCAAACCCGTCGCGACAAATACACTCAGGGCACACAGGCAAGCCACAACTGCAACCAGGGCGCTCATAGCTCCACCCGCATAATGCGCCGGATAACCACCAGGGCAACGACGTTGAGGGCTAGACCCAGCACCACAGCGCCCGCACCGGCAGGCGTCGCAAGACCGCGACGAAAATCTGCCGAAAGCAGCGCCAACACCGCGCACATGCCCGCCGGCATCGCCGCGACCATATGCGCAGACATGCGAGCCTGCGACGTCTTAACATCCAGGCGGCGCTTGAGCTCAATGCGCTCCCCCACCATGCTCGACGCCTCGGACAGTAAGTCGGCAAGCGGAGCACCGGTGCGCTGAGACACCTTAAGCGCCAAGGTCACAAGCGAAAGGCCGGGGGCGTCGATGCGCACGAGCAAGTCATCGAGCGCGTCGGTCGCCGAGATGCCGCAATCGATCGCCGCCGCTACCCGCAAAAACTCGGTATGTACCGGCTCTTGCGCATGAGCGCCCACAAAGCGCATGCCCTGGGCCAGCGAATGTCCCGAGGCAAGCGACATGGAAAGTGCGGTAAACGCCTCGGGCATGGCCTCTTCTGTATCGTGTTGCTCGCGCCGGCTCTCAAAGCCATCCCGAGCGGCGCCAACGGCAATCGGAACAACAAGTCCCAAGGCAAATCCGAGGGGCGATAACGACACCATCGTTAGTAAAACGCAGCAGACACCGCTCGATAGCAGCAGAAACGCCAAACGCCCCGAAGCATCTTCGATCACGAGGCCAAGGCGATGCGCCGGAGCCAGCGATGCCCACGAACGGGCGATCTTTTTCAGCAGATCGTTTTCCACCAGCTCACGCGGCAACTTCTCTGCCACCGTCTCGAGCGCCTGACGCGCCAGCTCCGTCGGCGGCACCTGCGGCACACGAGGTTCCGCCCCGCACGCCGTCGCAACAGAAAACCCTGCCAAACCCCCTACGACGAGGGGCACAGCGACCTCCATTCGTCCACCTCCTCTTGTGTGAGCGTCCCCGACCGCAGGCCTTCTGCGATAAACGGCGGCTCGCGGTCAAGCTTCCAGGTGCGCTCGGCGGCATCGAAAGTCACATAGCGCTCGAGCTCTACGCCGCCCGACGCGGCGCGACGCACCCCCGAATACGAGGAGACGAAACGCCTGCCATCGGCGTGGCGCTCGGACATCACGATGCCGTCGAGCGCCATGGCAATCTGCTCCTCGATGAGCTCGCTCGGCAGATCGATGCCATAACGTGCAAGCAACGTCAGACGCACCACGGTCTCCTGCTCGGAACCCGCATGAAGCGTGGTGAGCGACCCGTCGTGGCCCGTGTTCATGGCCTGCAACATGTCGCAGCACTCGGCACCGCGCACCTCGCCCACCACGATGCGGTCGGGGCGCATGCGCAGGGCATTGGTCACCAGGTCGCGGATCGTCACCGCGCCCTCGCCCTCAATTGAAGCCTCGCGCGCCTCTAGGCGCACCACGTGCGGATGATGCGCAAACTTGAGCTCGGCAGAGTCCTCGATCGTCACGATGCGCTCGCCGGTGGAGATCTCGCATGACAACGCGTTGAGCAGAGTGGTCTTACCAGATCCCGTGCCTCCCGCAACCGCCAGGTCCTGTCGCAGCGACACAGCGCACGACAGCAGCTGCGCATACCAAAGCGGCAGCGACCCCAGCCCCACAAGCTCGTCCAGCGAGCAGATACGGTCCGAGAACTTTCGGATGGTGAGAATCGGTCCGTCAATCGCCACAGGCGGAATCACCGCGTTGACGCGATAGCCCGTTTTGAGACGGGCGTTGACGATGGGGCTGCGCTCGTCGATACGGCGGCCAAGTGGCGAGATGATGCGGTCGATAAGCACACGGATCTGCTCATCATCCTCAAACGCATGCTCGATGGGGTACAAGACGCCGCCGCGTTCAAAGAAAGCCGAGCGGCAGCCGTTGATCATGATCTCGGTAACGGTGTCGTCCTCGATGAGCGGCTGCAACGGCCCCAGGCCCACCACGTCATCCAAAATCTCGTCGATGATGGCCTCGCGCTCGGTCGTCGCGAGATCGGTCGGCTCTTCAACATTGAGCGCCGCCTCCACCGCGGGACGCAATTCCGAGCGGGCAAGTGCCGGGTCGATATAGGCGCTGATACGCGCCACTTCGTCGTAACCCATGCGGTCCATCACGGCGCGCTTGGTACGTCGTTTCACCGCGCGGCGACGCCCCGCATCTACAGGCGCTGCCTCCGCTGCAGCGCCGGCAGCCTTAATCCTTGTTTGCAGGCTCATCGCTGATCACCCTCGCGCGACCAGGGAAGGCGGATACGCGGGCGATCGGTGCGCGTTGCACGGTCGGCGACTATATCGCTCCAAGGGCCGACGGCGCACCCCAGTTCCACGAGCATCTCGCGCGTGGCCTCGCGCACGCTGGTCGCAAAAGCGCTGGTCTGCCCCACTGCCTCGTCAGCGCGCCCAAACGCCATGAGCGCGGCGAGATCCTGCCCGCCATCGGCGATGCGAATCTTGGAGCTCAACGCACAGGCAATCTCAAAGCGCATGGCGACGTCCTCGTCTGCTCCGCGCGCACCGAACCGGTTGAACACGGCGCTCATGCGCGTGCGCGGCACACCTACTCGACTCGCCAGTTCAATGACGCGCGACGCCGACGTCGCGGACGACACCGCAGCATCGCCAACGACCAGGCAACGGTCGCTCGCCGCCACCGCAGCCGCCACGGCGTCGCCCCAAAAGACCGAGGTATCGATAAAGACCACGTCGGATTCGCGACGCAAAACATCAAGCAGTAGCTCCACCGGACGTGCCATGAGCTCGGCTTGCTCGGGCGCCGCAACGGGACCCCAGAGCGTAACGCCTGGCGCCACGCGCATCGATGTGGCTACGATATCCGGCTCGGTGAGCGCGCCCGCCGCCGGCTCGATAAGTGCCGCCATATCGCGCGGAGCATCGACGCCTAACAAGTCGTAAAGGTTTCCAAACATCAGGTCCAGGTCGAGCACGGCGGCACGCAAGCCCAACAGCGACGATGTGTGTGCCATGGTGGCAACGATCGTCGACTTGCCGCAACCGCCCGAACCCGAAATGGCGCAGATGACCGGAGCTCGATGCTGCGGAGCGGCAGCGTCTGCCGGCGGCATCGGAGGCGGCGGGGCGGGCGTCGGCGACAGCGTCCCCGTCTCCCCCGCCGCAACCACACGCTGCGTCCAAGCCGGCATGGCAGCTTGTTCGGTCTGCAAGGCAGGCTCGTTCTGTGCAATCTGCTCATGCTGCATCAGCGACAACTCGCCGCACCCGGCAAAGCCCTCAACTTCGTCGAGTTCATCCGCCAGATTCACGCCGTGCACGTATCCCATATCTACAGCCGGGGAGTCGCCAGCATGCTGTGCCGGCCCCCCAGCGTCATCGTATACAAGGGGGTTCCGGGGGCGCCGACCATGCTCGGCTTCCGCTTTTCCATAATCATCAACACGCGGGCCTCTTGTAGCGCGAGGCGCCCCGGGTTCCCTATCAACAAAAGCATCGGGCTCAATCGTCATGCGCCGATCGGAATCAACCGCTCCCTCGCCCGCGCGCCCGTTGCCGCATATACTGTGCGCAGCGATGACCTCGGTCGCCCCCGCGCGAAACAGTCCCTCGATATCCGACGGATCGAGCGCTTCTATCAACACGACCACGCGACTCACGCGGCCTTCGGCCGTCAGGCGCGCAACAGTCTTGCGCACATCTTCGATATCAAACAGAGACGCCGCGATGATGGCAGCCCCGCGGCGCGACGGAAACGCCCGCGCCATGGAAACCAGCCCGTCCAGGTCACCCACGCGAAGCACCTGTGCACCCGCATCACGGCCCTCGACTTCCTGCTGCAACAGCCCGTAATCGCCGCACGCGCAGCACGCAAGCCAGATCGCCTTCATCACTCGTCGCCTCCGCTCTTTTTGCCGCGCGCCGTGGCGGGAATCGTCAAGCTGACCGTTCCCTTGCCCGAGGCTCCCAGCAGTTCCTTGACGTCTTCGGGGTCAGCCGCCAGCGTCACCCATTCGATCTTGCCCTCGCGCGTGGCACCGGAATTCTCACTGGTATCGATCACGTGCGCGCCGCACAGTCGATCGGTTACGCCATCTTTTTGCACGTACACGTCCACATAGCTGCCCACGCCCGTGGCACCGCCGACCGAGTGCTCGGCATCGACCGCCACCGAAACGGCGACCTTGCCCTTAGGCACCTCGAGCTTGTGGCTCTCGGCCTTGGTGTAGACATTGCAGATCACGGCGTTTTTGGGAATACGCGAAGTCGTCACGTCGCCGCGCACCTGGCGCAGCTCGGTCGCCGCGTCACGCGGCAGCAGGCTCGTCGGCCATTCCTGGGTTATGACATTGGTCTCATCGAGGGTCTCGCCCACATCGATATCGCGCGCCGCGACGCATACCTCGACGCGATCGCCACCGTACTTGGCCAAGGTCTCAGCCTGGACCTGTTCGGCTTGTGAGCGGATCGACGAGCCGTAAACCATGCAGAGCAGAGCAGCGAGCACGCCCGCGACCAGACTGATGGCGATGCGCTTGCTCTTGTTCACGGCCGCTCCTCTCATGGCAGTGCCGGGCGAATGCCCGTACCACCATTGTCTGGGCGGTCAGAGTGCAAAGCGGCGCAATCGCGATCTTGGTTTTCGATGTCAAACCAATCGCCGACCAAAAGCTGACCAGCCCGTCAAGCTCATGGCAAGGTTTTGGTCAGCACGTCAGCAAACTGCATGTTTCGAGGCTTTTCCGCAGCAAAAAAGCCGTCTCCCGAACAGTTGGGAGACGGCTGTCATAGGAAAAATCAATTACAGATGAACATCGGGATCGAGCATTTGAGCGCTCACGCGCATGGATGACGCCAAGTTTTGGAACGTTTCCAGACGCAGACTGTCGATCTGCCCGGCGTCCTCGGCCTCGCGAACGGCGCAACCCGGCTCATGGGTATGTGTGCAATCGCCAAACCGGCACGCGCGCGATGCCTCGACAATCTCGGGGAAGGCGCGCGCCAGACCCCGCTCGTGACCCACGAGCGGTAGGCTGCGCAGGCCCGGGGCATCGGCGATCACACCGGCGTCGCCCGGCAGCGCCACCATCACGCGCGCGACGGTAGTGTGACGGCCCTGGTCGTCGCGTTCGCGCACACCGCCGGTCGCCAACGTATCGTGGCCCAGCAGTGCATTGAGCAGCGTCGACTTGCCGGCACCCGACTCGCCCAGAATCATGGCGCAGCTCCCGGCAGGCACGCAGACACGGACCTCGTCCAGGCCGCGGCCCTCAGCAGAGGACGTCACGATCACGCGCACGTCCGGACCCACCAGGCGGCGCACGCGGTCCAGATCGCGCTCGAGCTCCTCGGCATCGCAGCGGTCAGCTTTGGTGAGCACCACCACCGGCTCGGCATCGCAGTCGAGCGCCAACACCAGCGAGCGCGCCACGCGGTCGAGCAGCACCTCACCGGCACCGAGCGCCTGCACGATTAGCACGCTATCCACGTTGGAGCAGAGCACCTGACGCTCTCCGCGGGCACGGCCGCGCCAACGCTCAAAGCTCGTACGGCGCGGCAGAACGCACTCAATCACGCCCATATCGTGCCCGGGAGCGCGGCGCACCGCCGCACGGTCGCCCACGGCGGGCAGCAGCACCTCGTCCTCGCCGCGCGACTTGGCAAACCCCACGGCATGCTCGGCACGAAAGGTATCGTCGGCCGTCACCACCAGCGGAAACCCGCGATCTAAGCGCACCACGGCGCCAAGCTGCATCTGCTCGGGCTCCTCGGCATGTGCGCAGAAATCATCAAAGGCAGTCTGCTGGGTTTCATCGACTGGCAGGTCATCAAACGCCGGAAC
>DBEWTR010000292.1:0-4938 GCA_048205775.1 Collinsella sp.
CGTGCCGGCCTTTGCTGAGATCAAGTTTTCCATTAGCTCCAACCGCGGCTGTTTTGGCGAGTGCTCGTTTTGCGCGCGCACCTTCCACCAGGGCCGCGTGTTGCAGATGCGCAGCCACGACTCGATCATGCGCGAGGCCGAGCTGCTCACGCGCGATCCCGAGTTTAAGGGCTACATCAACGACGTGGGTGGACCGACGGCCAACTTTAGCCGCCCCGCCTGCGACAAGCAGCTCAAGCACGGTGTGTGCAAGAACAAGCGCTGTCTGTGGCCGAGCGTATGCAAGAACATGGTGGTCGACGAAAGCGGCTACACGCAGCTGTTGCGCGACCTGCGCCAGCTGCCGGGCGTCAAGAAGGTCTTCGTGCGCAGCGGCATCCGTTTTGACTACACCATGGCCGATGCCTCGGACGAGTTTTTACGCGAGCTGCTGGAACACCATGTCTCGGGCCAGCTACGCGTGGCGCCCGAGCACGTGAGCGACGCGGTGCTGTCCGTGATGGGCAAGCCGAGCCGAGCCGTCTACGATGCGTTCTGCCGCAAATTTGAGCGCCTGAACCGCGAGTATGGACTCAAGCAGTATGTTGTGCCGTATCTGATCTCGAGCCACCCCGGTTCAACCATGAAGGAAGCCGTGGACCTTGCCGAAGCCGTGCGCGACATGGGCTACATGCCCGAGCAGGTGCAGGACTTCTACCCCACCCCGTCCACCATGTCGACGTGCATGTACTACACCGGCGTGGACCCGCGCACCATGGAGCCGATCTATGTGGCGCGCGACCCGCACGAGAAGGCCATGCAACGCGCGCTTATCCAGTATCGCAAGCCCGAGAACTACAAGCTGGTACGCGAGGCGCTGGAAAAGGCTGGCCGCCGCGACCTGATCGGCTACACCAAGCATTGCCTGATTCGCCCCGTGCCGCCACGCCCGGGCGAGACGTCTGCCGGCGGCGGACACGGCACCGGCAAGAAGGGCGGTAAGGCCCACGGTGGCGCCGCCGGCAAGGGACCCAAAGGCAGCAAGGGCCACGGCGGCATGTCGCGTGCGCAGAACACCGCAGGCCGCAACCGCGCGGCCCAGGGGCGTCAGGGCGCCAACGGCGGCGGCAGGCGCAACTAGGGCAGTGGTGCGCTCGCTGCGTCCATCCCACACGCGTGGCGCAGCGAGCGCATTGCCTCAACGAGGATGGCACCGGCGATAGCGACCGTAATTGCCACGCCGAACGGCGTGTTCACAAACCAGAGCAACGTCATGAGATACGACCCGGCATTAAAGGCAAAGTGCAGCAGGATCGTGTAGCAAAGCTTTCCGGTCGTCACGAGCACCCAACCAAAAATGAGGCCGGCAGCGCCCGCATAGCAACCCTGCACCCAGTTCATGTGCATAAAGCCGAAGATCGCCGCCTGCAGCACAATCGCCGCGGCGATACCCCAGTTACTCGGGGCCGCCCAGGGCACCATGGCGCCGTCTTGCGGTCGCACGAGACGTCGGCGCTTCCAAAGTGGGCGGCACTGCGGGTTAAACGCTCGGAGCGAAAACTCAAAAATAATGCTGCGCACCAGCAACTCCTCGCAAAACGGAGCGCCGAGCACCGTGGTCAGGACAGCAAGAAGGCTGGTATCGCCCATGCCCGTTTCCTCGACGAGCTCGCTATAGTCTGCCGAGACCTCGGGCAACAGCGACAGCACGGCGTCGGTCACGTAGCCAACGACCACCTGCAGGGCCAAGCCGATCACGATAACGCAGGCAATGCGCTTCCACGCGCTACGCAATCCCCCGCCAAGTGGACGCTCACCTTGCCAGCGCGCGATAAACGACCGCGGCCACAAATAACGCCACCACAGCAGCGCCATCAAAAACGATGCCGTCTGAGCGGCAGCCTGAAGCAATTGAATGTCGAGGTCATCGATCGAAAAACCCATGAACACCGATGCGACGCCAAGGGCGGAGAACAAAACGACGCTCAGGGCAATATCGGCAGCGACGACGCCAAAACAGGCAAGCGCCCAAATCATCGCATTGAGCATGCCAACCTCCTCCCGACGACTAGTCATTGGGGACGTTCTTCAACGACTAGCTGTTGGGGACGGTCTTTGCCAAAAGCCCCGTTGGGCGAGATGTCGAACGGGAAGGTGCCGCAGCGATTGAAGGCGGCGATGAACATGCGGATGGCGTTGGACGGCGTGGTGCCCACGAGCTGAGTTGCCGCCGCGAAGGCTGCCTTCTCCTCGGGCAAGACCTTCGCGACTACGGGGGTCATGTGTTCTGCCATGGCGCTTCCTTTTTGAAACGACGGTAGTGCGGATAGATGCGGGCCACGCGGCTGGGCGACGGGCTGTGAAGGCAACCCGAATGGCCCGCATCCGGAGTTTGTTTCTGCGGCGTTGGTATTACTTGGTATTCCTAAGTATTACCCAGCAGATAGAATACCATACCCGACCCCATGGGGACGGAGAAAAACGGATTATTTTGTTGCTGAATAAGTATTTAGAGCGTGATGATGTCCGAGATATTGAGGGCCCGAGCGTCAGCGGCATCGTGCGTGGCAAGCAGGAGCATGCGACCGTCGAGCAGGTCGAGCACGACCTCGGCGCATGCGTCGCGCGCAGCGATGTCTAGACCGGTAAAGGGCTCGTCCAGAATCACTGCGCCGCCCGGACACAGCAGGGCTCGGGCAATCTCGACGCGACGGCGCTGCCCGCCCGAGAGCTCGGCCACACGAACATGCACATCGACCCCCGGCACGAGCAGGCGCAACAAGGCAGCGGCACTCGAGGCATTCACGCGTGCATCGGCGCACACCAGCACGTTATCCAAAGCAGAGGCGTCCTCAACCAGGCGCGTATCCTGAAACACCATGGAGCACGACGCGCACTCCCCCGCCGCCAGCGCGAGCAACGTCGACTTGCCCACGCCCGAAGCGCCCATCACGCAAACACGCCCACCCGCGGGCACGTTGAGCGCCAAACCGTCGAGCGCCGGCGCCCAGGGCGCCCGGTCGGCCACGGCGACCGCAAGCTCCGCCGCAACCCCGCCGCCAGCAGAGCCGCCCGCACGCCCACGGCCCCCGCGTCCATGCGCCCGCACGGCAATACGCCATGCCACGGAACCCGAAGCTCGCAGCAGCCACACCAGCACGCGCTCACACGCCCACGAGGCAGCAACGACCAGCACGGTCCACGCCAGCAGGTCCGCCGTCTCGATCAAAAGCTTCGCCTGATAGATGCGCTCACCCACGGTGCCCACCGCCATGCCGATAAGCTCAGCTGCCACGCCGGCCTTCCAGCTCATGCCGATCACGGCACGCGCACACGAGAGCACAAACGGCAGGATCTCGCACCAGGTATGGGCGCAAAACAGACGCCAACCCCGCACGCCATGCAGACGAAACATCTGCTCCAGTGGCTGATCAACCTGCGTCAAACCCTCGACCAGCGAAAAATATACGCCCGGCAGCGCCATCAAAAAGACCGCGGCAATGCTCACGCGCGCCGACCCCAGCCAAATGAGCAGCAGGACCACCACGCAGGCAACCGGTGTCGCCTTTACAAACGAAAGCGCCGGCGCCACCAAGCGTGCAAACGCCCGCGAGCGCGACGAAATTCCGGCCAGCAGACCACCGCACACCGCGGCAAGCGCCAAACCGCCTAGAATCCGCGCGCCTGAGCCCACCAGGATCGCCCACGTGCCGGCATCGCATACCAGCCGCAGCAACGCCACCACAACAGCACCCGGACCCGGCAAAATCAACGGCTGCGCCACAAGACCCGCTACCAGCACCCACACGGCAAGCCAAAAGGCGGCAACGGCACCTGCTGCCGTCACCGCCTTCATACGCTCTGTCATTTGTCGAGCAAACGCACGCACGGGCTACTCCATGTAGTAGAAATCGTCAGCCGGGAGCTTGCCGCCCACGGCGCTCGCGTCCGCATCGGCCAGCACCTGCAGGTACCCACCGAGCGCCGCCTTCATATCCTTCCCCGTCTGGCACACGAGCATGCACCCGGGAATCGCCTTTTCGGCAATCGTGGCGTTATCCACGATACCCGCATCGACCACGGCCTGAGCCCAGTCCGCTGGCGCCGCGTTCACGGCCTCAACGCTCGCAGCATGGCAGCTCAGGAATTCCGCCACGGCCTCGGGATGCTCCTCGGCAAAGGCACGGCGTACCACGGTCACGCCCGTCAGCAGGCGCGAACCCGTGTCACCTGCCAGCTCATCCCACACATCGGTCAGACTTACTGGAGCCGACAGCTTGCCCTCGCTCTTGGCGATGGCCGCCGTCTTGAACGGCTCGGGTAGCACGCCCACGGAAGTCGGGTCGGCAAGTAGCGCCGACAGTACCTCGGTGGGCTCGCTCTTAAACTCAAGCGCCACCTGGCCGGTCAGACCCGCGCGCTCCAGCAGGTAGCTCATGACGTACTCCGGCGTGGTGCCCTTGCCCGTCATGTAGACGGTGCGACCCGCCAGGTCGCCAAACGAGGTCACGTCCGCGTCGCCCGTCACCACGTTCAGCACGCCCAGCGTGTTGATGTCGATGACCTGCACCGCGCCCTCGGTCTTGTTGTAGAGCACGCTCGCCACGTTGGCGGGCACCAGGGCGATATCGATATCGCCCTGAATGACCTTGGGCACAATCTCGTCGGCGGCAGTATTCATCGCAAAGTCGAACTCATTGTCCGTCTCGCCATCGGCTGCCCGGTCCATAAACTGCACCAGACCAATCGAGGTCGGCCCCTTGAGCGAGGCGACGCGCACCTCGACCGGCTCTGCAGCAGCACCGGCGCCGTCCGTGGCAGCCGAGCCCGCGGCGGACCCGGCACCGGCAGCCCCGCCGCCACAGCCCGCGAGCGCAAGCGACAGCGCACCCGCGGCAAGCGCCGAGGCAAATCCCCGGCGCGACAGCTCAACATCAAACGCGCGCATTGCTAGCACGC
>DBEWTR010000263.1:0-1865 GCA_048205775.1 Collinsella sp.
CTTAGCAGAAGAGGGCTTGACGCGCAGAATCTCGGTGTACAGGGCAGCGTAGTTCTCGACGAGCTGCTGCTCAGAGAAGGACTTCTTGCCCAGGGGCACGTGGCAGATGCCGTAACGGTCGGCGCGGTACTCAACGCGGCCGGCCTTGAGCTCGGAGACCATCTTGGCGACGTCCATGGTCACGGTGCCGAGCTTGGGGTTCGGCATGAGGCCACGGGGACCAAGGATCTTACCGATGCGGCCAACCTTGGCCATCATGTTCGGCGTAGCGATAGCGGCGTCGAAGTTGATCTCGCCCTTCTGGATCTGGGCGACGAGCTCGTCGGAACCGATGATGTCGGCGCCGGCAGCCTCGGCCTCGCGAGCCTTCTCGCCCTCGGCGAAGACGGCAACACGAACGGTCTTGCCGGTGCCGTGGGGCAGGGAGATGGAACCACGGATGTTCTGGTCAGCCTTACGAGTATCGATGCCCAGACGGAAGTGGGCCTCGACGGTCTCGTCGAACTTGGCGGTGTCGAGCTCCTTGATGAGCTTGACAGCCTGAAGGGGGGTGTAGAGCGTGGCGCGGTCGATCTTCTCGGCAGCGGCGTTATAGCTCTTACCATGCTTAGCCATGTGCATTACCTCCTGTGGTTAAACGGGCGTGAGCCCTCCCACATCGTATCGTGTGCCCTATTGCACACATATAACGGGCGCCCCGGTCGGAGCACCCGTCATTACCTAAAGAAATCGCTACTCAGCGATGGTGACGCCCATGGAGCGGGCGGTACCGGCGATGATCTTCTTGGCGGCGTCAATGTCGTTGGCATTGAGGTCCGGCATCTTGATCTCGGCGATCTTGGTGAGCTGCTCCTGGGAGAGCTGACCAACCTTGTCGGCCTGCGGCTTAGCGGAACCAGACTTGAGGTTCAGCTCCTTCTTGATGAGGTGAGCCGCCGGCGGGGTCTTGGTGATGAAGGAGAAGGACTTGTCCTCGTAGACAGAGATCTCAACGGGGATAATGTCGCCCTTCTTGTCCTGCGTCTCGGCGTTAAAGGCCTGGCAGAACTGCATGATGTTCACGCCAGCAGCACCCAGGGCGGGGCCGACGGGAGGAGCGGGGTTAGCTGCACCAGCAGGAATCTGGAGCTTAATGACGTTGGCAACCTTCTTCTCAGCCATGGTCATTCCTTTCGAATCACGAGTGTGAAGTACTTGCTATATCGTAAGCACGCACGTGTTAGAAGCACTCCTGAGATGAGCAGTCACAGAAGAAGCACGCTCGCGCGAACGGACGAAAACTTAAGCGATGACAGCGACCTGGTTAAAGTCGAGCTCAACCGGCGTCTCGCGGCCAAAGATCATCAGCGTGACCTTGAGCTTGCCAGCCTCGGTGTTAACCTCGGAGACCTTGCCATCAAAGTCGGTAAGCGGACCATCGGTGACGCGGACGGACGTGCCGACCTGAATATCAACCGAAGTGCGCTTGGGCGAATCGCCCTTACCGGGACGACGAGTCATCTTGTTGTACTCGTCGCGGGAAAGCGGAGCGGGCTTGCCGTTGCCGCCCAGGAAACCGGTGACGCCAGGCGTGTTACGAACGCACGTCCAAGCATCGTCATCCATCTCCATGCGGACTAGAACATAACCCGGGAAGATCTTGGAATCCTTGGTCTCGCGCTTGCCACCCTCTTTAATCTCGGTGACGCGCTCCATAGGAATCTCGATGTCAAAGATACGGTCCTGCATGCCCATAGTCTCGATGCGATGCTCGAGATCGGACTTAACGCGGTTCTCGTATCCAGAGTAAGTGTGAACGACGTACCAACGCTTAGACATGGTTTAGCCCCTCAATCCAGAGAACAGAGCAAGAGCCTCGCCAAAGC
>DBEWTR010000300.1:0-8957 GCA_048205775.1 Collinsella sp.
CGCTCTGGCTCCGGCGCCGCCAACGCCCGAAGCCGTCCGCACGGCCTCCGAGCGCTTCAGCGCCACGCGGATCCGTGCGAACAGCTCCTCAATCGCAAATGGCTTGGTCAAGTAATCGTCGGCGCCAGCGTCGAGCCCGGCCACCTTATCCATCACGGCATCGCGCGCGGTGACCATGATCACCGGCACATCCTTGTGCTTGCGCACGCGCCGCAGCACCTCCATGCCGTTGAGCTGCGGCAGCAGCACATCGAGCAGAATCAGATCGTAGTCGCGCTCCAGCGCCAGGTCCACGGCGGTGCGCCCGTCGGCGGCGTGCTCCACCTGGTAGCCCTCGTGCTCCAGCTCGAGCGTCACAAAGCGGGCGATTTTCTCCTCGTCCTCTACGATCAGGATTCGTGCCATGCGTGCCCCCGTCTGCGATTACTTGTCGTCGTTGAGATTTTGCTTGATGTCGTCCGCGGCGTCGGCGGCGTGATCCATAAGGTTGTTGATGCTGCCGGGCACGTCGCCGTCGCTATCGATGCGGTAACGCATGCCAAAGAACAGGCCGATCAGCATCAGCCATATCGTGGCGCCCCAGGCAAACAGCGCGACGATGGGGATCAGGATGGGGATGTTGAGGACGATCGCATCGCGGCGCGTGGCGATAAACTTGGTGTCCAGGCTCAGGCGGAAGAGCTTTTTGAGGTACTCCCACACGCTGTCCATCTTCTTGGAGAAGTCGGTCTTTTCGCTCGATTTTTCGTAGGCGGCCTGCGCGGCGACCATCTCGGCCGAGGGCTCATCGACCGGCTCAGACTCGGTGGCGGCGTGCGCCGACGTGGTCTGCGTCTTGCCCTGCGACTCGAGCCAAATGATGGCATCCAGAACGTTGCCGTCGGCGGCGTCGAGCGCAGCTTTGGCATCGGTGTAGCTCACGTTGCACTTGGTGCGGATGGTTTCAACTTTTTCGAGGTCGTCCATGACCTGTCCTTTCGTTCGATGGGCGCGACGCCGGGCAATCTGCCCGGGCGCGAGCGTTGCGTTCGGCGGCCTGCGTTGCGCGGCGCCGCCTCGCCCTTGGTCGAACTCTATAGTGCAGGTTATAGATTAAGCGATTCTTGAGCCAAGATTAACGTTGGATGAGTTTTTGGGTAGCGGTGGGAAAAGTATTAGACCTCGATAGCGGGGGATGTGGTGCCGGTGCAAAACGGCGTCAAAGGTTGGTCGAGCAGGCGGTTTCTCCATTGATGTCCGCACGACATGTGACACTTACCCTGCCGCCCTGCTCTGCCGCGGAGGCATGTACCCAAACAACGACCCTCTAAGGAGTTCGATATTGATGAGTGACAACGCAAAGCATCTCGCAAAGAAGTGCGTTAAGGACGCGGGGCCGTGCCTCGCGCTGTGCGTAGCCGGCGCAGCGGTCGCGCTGTTGGCTGTTCTGGGGCCGTTCGACGTGCTCCGAAGTGCCAGCTTTCTGCATGTTTGCATGGCTCTTGCCGGCGCCACGATGACCGGCGGCGTGCTCGATCTGATCTTTTGGGTGTTTGACCCGTTTGGATGGAAGAGCGAGGGGTGGGTCCCAAAGGATGGAAGGGCTGGAACGGTTGACTTAGTGATCGTGCAGAATGTGGGCTAGCGACTTACAGGGAAGTGGTGATCCGATGACGGTCTATGTGACGGGCGATATTCACGGCGGCGTCGACATGCAAAAGCTTCGCGACTGGGATCTTGGGGATGGTCTGACAAGTGACGACTATCTCATCATCGCGGGCGACTTTGGCTTTCCGTGGGATTTCTCTGCCGAGGAATGTGCCGACATCGCCTGGCTGGAGTCGCGCCCCTATACGGTGCTGTTTGTCGACGGAAACCACGAGCGTTTCGATCACTGGGCGGAGCGCCCCATGGAGCTGTGGCACGGCGGCCTGACGCAGCGTCTGTCGGACACCTCGCCCATCCGACGCCTGACGCGCGGTGAGGTTTTTGAGCTCGACGGCTCAACGATCTTTACCATGGGCGGCGCCACGAGCGTGGATAAGGAATACCGCATTCCGTATTCCAGCTGGTGGCCGCAGGAGCTGCCGGACGAGCGCAACTTTGAGGAGGCGCGGGCAAAGCTCGACAGCGTGGGTTGGAAGGTCGACTATGCGATCACCCATACCTGCTCCACGCGCATGCTTTCGCCCACGCTTTACCCGGCACCTGGCTGGAATTATCCCGATGTCGATCGACTCACCACGTTTTTCGACGAGCTGGAGGACCACCTGGACTACAAGCGCTGGTACTACGGGCATTTTCATCGTGACGCCAACCCAGCCGAGTGCCACACCGTGCTCTACGACTGTATTGTCCGCCTGGGCGACGAACTCCAGCCCTGGGATGTCGCGTAGGGGCGGGGTGGCTGGCTACTCGACCGTTACAGTGATGTTTTCCCGATGCGTGCGGATAACATCCCAGCTAAAGTGCTCGACCAGCTGCTCGGCAGAGCGCGGTGTGGCGTCCGGCGCGATGCCTGTTTGCCCGGCGAGCCAGCCCAGTAGTGCCTCGGGCGCGCCAAAGCGGGTGCGGAGCTCGCCCAGGTCCAGGTCGCGGTCGCGCTTGGAAAGGCGGCGGCCATCCGGCGACATGAGCAGCGGAATGTGCGCGTAGTGCGGCGTGGGAAGTTCCAGCAAATGCTGCAGGTAGATTTGGCGCGGCGTGGAGCCCAGCAGATCGCATCCGCGCACGACCTCGGTGACGCCCATGGCGGCGTCGTCGACCACCACGGCTAGCTGGTAGGCAAAAACGCCGTCGCTGCGGCGCACCAAAAAGTCGCCGCATTCGGTGGCGAGTGCTTCGCATTGGGCTCCATACGTGCGGTCCACGAATTCGATCACATCGTTTGCGAGGTCGTCGACGGCGGGTACGCGCAGGCGCGTGGCCGGAGCGCGCAGAGCGCTGCGGCGGGCAACCTCCTCGGCAGAAAGGTCTCGGCAGGCGCCGCGGTAGATGGGCGTGCCGTCGCTCGCGTGCGGCGCGCTCGCGGCGTGGAGTTCGGCACGCGTGCAAAAACAGGGATAGGTGAGGCCGGCGTCTTGCAGCTGACGCAGGGCGTCCTCGTACAGATCCAGGCGATCGTGCTGGTAGTAGGGGCCTTCGTCCCACTCCAGTCCCAGCCAGGCCAGGTCGTCAATCAATTGAGTGGCAAGTTCCGGGCGCTTGCAGCGATCGTCCAGGTCCTCGATGCGCAGCACGATGCTGCCGCCTTGGCTGCGGGCCGAAAGCCACGAGCACAGGCAGCTGAACACGTTGCCCAAGTGCATGCGGCCCGAGGGCGACGGGGCAAAGCGGCCCACGACGGGGGTGGGCGCTGCCGTTGCTGGTGCGTCCGCGGCGTGTGTTGCTATGTTGCGTGCGTTGATATCCATGCGGACGAGTATAGCGCGGGGCTTGGCAGGGAAGGCGTTGCTGCGCTCACAAGTTGGCGGCGGTGCGCATTGCGCACGGTGGGTTTGCGGCTCAAGGTCTCGATCGCTGCGTACCGACTTAGCCTCACAAACGACAGAAACCCCGGCAGCTCTTCGCAACTGCCGGGGTTTCCGCGGAAAAGGGGGACATGATCCTCGAGCGAACGGCAAAGGGGCAAACCGTTTTCGCTCAACTGCTTTATGCCCCTCGGCTGGCGGCTCAATCAGCGCGTGCCGCGCCCACACAAAGCCGCTACACCTGTGACGGAGCTGTGAAGTGGTATCTATTGCCGGGGCGGGCTATGCCAAGGGTGTCCCTAATGACTAGTCATTTAAGAACGTCCCCAATGACTAGCTGCCGGGGTGCGGGCGTGACTTTCATCCCGTTTGGCGCTCCGGTCGCCTAGATGTTCGCCATGCGTACCCGCAAACGTGGGACAATGGCGCTGTTGGTTTTACAGACAAAGGATGTGCCTATGAACACCCTCGCCGCCAAAGTCAGCCGGCAGCGCCACCTGTTTGCGCGATTCGCTTCCGTCTGCGTGCTCGTCACGCTTGCGTTGTTGCTGCTGCCTGTCGCCGCGCACGCCGACGGCTACTCCATGACCCAAACTTATATCAGTGCCACGGTTGAGGCCGATGGATCGCTGACCGTTGTCGAGGGACGCCAGTTTGATTTCGACGACGACATCAACGGCGTGTTTTGGGAGATCAATACGGGCACCAACCAGCAGGGCGGCACGGCGGGCGTTGACGTGCTGAGTGTCGAGGAAGAGGACACCGCGTTTAACAAAGTCGATAGCGCGAGCAAGGGCGACTCTGGCGTCTATACGGTCGAGCAGACCGGTGACGGCGTAAGGATTAAGGTGTTCAGCCCTCACGAGAGCGGCGACAGTGCAATCTACTACGTGAGTTATTCCATGACCGGTGCAGTCATGAACTGGGCCGATACCGCCGAGCTCTACTGGAAGTTCGTGGGTGACGGCTGGTCTGCGGATTCCGACGATGTCGAGATGGAAGTGCGCTTCGCAAATGCCGCTGCCGGGACGGCGGCCGTCAAAGGCGATAACTTCCGCGCATGGGGCCACGGTCCGCTGACGGGCGACGTGTCGCTCGATGAGGACGAACCCATGGTCACCTATACCATTCCCTGCGTGCATCAGGGTGAATTCGCCGAGGCGCGCATCGCCTTCCCCAGCGACTGGGTGCCGCAGCTTGCCGCCTCGGGCGAAGAGCGCATGTCAACGATCCTGAGCGAAGAGAAGGAATGGGCCGACGAAGCTAACGCCCGCCGCGCTCACGCTCGCATGATTGCCAATGCACTTGCCGTGCTAAGTGTTGTCGCGGCGGTGGCCTTTACCGGCACAATTGTTGTGCTCAAGCTGCGCCGCCGCAAGCCCAAGCCGCTTTTCCAGGACGAATATTTCCGCGATGTGCCTTCGGCCGACCATCCCGCCGTGCTTTCGGCCCTCATGAGCTGGAACGAGGTGCCCGATCAGGCATATATCGCCACGCTCATGAAGCTCACTGACGACCGTGCGATCAAGCTGGAGCAGGCGACCGTGACCAAGGCCAAGAAGGGTCTGTTGGGGCGTGAAAAAGAAGAGCAGACGTATCGCGTGACGGTGAGTGATGCGGGCTGGAAGTCGGCCAAGGGCATTGACCACATGGTGCTCAAGGTCTTCTTTGCCGGTGCTAGGCCCGACGAGAACGGTGATCGCTCGCGCACGTTTGACGAGCTGCAGCACTACGTCAAGCAGCACGCTACGCCCGTGGGCGACAAGCTCGAGGACTATCAGAACACCGTTAAGGGCAAGCTGGCCGATAGCGAGTACGTTGCCTCGGACGGCATTGTCGCAATGGTGTTTGGCCTGGTCCTGGGCATTCTAATTGCCTTTATTCCTATTGGATCCATTTTCTTTACCGACGGCGCGCAGGCGAACATTATCGCCGCGGTTATCTCGGTGCCGATTGTGCTGGTGGGTATCGGCGTGGGCCTTACGTTCCGCCGCTTTACGCCGGAGGGCGCCGAGGTGGCGGCTCGCTGCAAGGCACTTAAGCATTGGCTCGAGGACTTCACTCGTCTAAAGGAAGCCGTCCCCGGCGATCTGGTGCTGTGGAACAAGCTGCTGGTGATGGGCGTGGCGCTGGGTGTTTCCAAGGAAGTGCTGCGTCAGCTTGCCGAGGCCGTGCCGCCCGAGGTGCGCGAGGCCGACGGCTTCTATGACAATTATCCCTGCTACTGGTGGTACTACCATCATTACGGTATCGAGTCTCCGCTCGATTCGTTCGATGACGTGTATCACGAGAGCATCCGTGAGCTGGCGTCGAGCTCCGACAGCTCGGGCGGCGGCGGAGGCGGCGGCTTCTCTGGCGGCGGAGGCGGCGGCGTCGGCGGAGGCGGCGGCGGAACGTTCTAGCGCGCTCTGATTTTTGGGATGGATCTTCTCCGGCGACTGCCGACGGATCCATCCCATTTTCATGCGCTACCTACGAAGGCTGTCCCCAACGACTAATCACTGGGAACATCCCTAAATGACTAGGTATGGCTGCTGGGTTTAGGCTGTTAGATCGAGTTCGTAGAGGAAGCTTTCGCGCGGCATGTCGTGACGGCGCTCTTCGCGGTTGGCGCGGTGCGTGGCCGTGCGCTTAAAGCCGTGCATCTCGTAGAACTTCCACGAGCAGTTGGAGTCGGTGTACAGGTGCGCCCTCGTCGCTCCAAGCGAGGACAGGTGCGAGACGGCGGCATCGAGCAGAACCGTGCCAACGCCCAGGCCATGGACATCGCGATCCACGGCAAGCAGCGTGACCTCGTTGTCGTGCGGCAACGGGCTGCTCTCGAGCAGGCGGTTGTTGGTTCGGATGGTTGCGCGCACAAACGAGAGATACTCGGCGCAGGCATCAGGCTCCAGCTCACGCATCTGCGATAGCAGTGCGCGTTCGGTATCCATCCAATGCTCGTTGATAGTGACGCCGGAGTTCTGTCCTGCGCGTGCAAGTGCAATGCCGCGCGCCTCGCCGTCAATCACCGCAACCTGCGAAAACGTCGATGACGAAAGGCAATAGGCGAGGTCGCACGCGGCCTCAAGGCGGTTGTACTCATCGTTATCCGAATTGTTATGCCAAAGTTGCTGCAGAATCAGCGCGATGGCGTCGAAGTCTTCGGTATCAAACGGTCGGTAGAGAACCCGCGAGACCATGGTGCCTCTTTCTTTTGCGGATGCATATCGAACACAGTTCTACCACGCCATTGGCATCAAATTATGGTGCCCCTGTGTTCCATGAACTCACCGTGCCCATCCCCTCCGCTCGCAAACTTTTTCTGCACATGCGCCCGTTGCGGGGTGCATCGATGCGCTCGATGCGCTACATTAAATCAGTATTTTCAATGCCGCTGCGCGAGCGCTGCAGATCGACGTATCACCGACTCACAGAGCACGGCGGCGTACCAGACAGGAGGACTGCATGGGATCTGATGTGAAGATCGCACGCGCGTTGATCTCGGTTACCGATAAGACGGGCGTCGTCGATTTCGCACGGACGCTGGTTGACGACTTTGGCGTCGAGATCATCTCTACGGGCGGCACGGCTCGTGCCATCGAGGACGCGGGCATTCCCGTAACCCCCATCGAGGAGTTCACGGGCTATCCCGAGATGATGGACGGCCGCGTTAAGACCCTGCACCCCAAGGTTCATGGCGCGCTGCTGGCCCGCCGCGATTCCGAGCAGCACATGCAGGAGGCCGCTCAGCACGGAATTAAGCTGATCGACCTGGTCGTCGTCAACCTGTACGAGTTCGAGAAGACCGTTGCCAATCCCGAGGTCACCTTCGCGGACGCCATCGAGCACATCGACATCGGCGGTCCCTCCATGCTGCGCTCTGCCGCCAAGAACGCCGCGAGCGTTACCGTCATCTCCGACCCGGCTGACTACGACGCCGTCCTGGCCGAGATGCGCGAGACCGGTGGCTGCACCACGCTTTCCACTCGTCGTCGCCTGCAGGTGAAGGTCTACCAGACCACCGCCGCCTACGACACGGCTATCTCCCGTTGGCTTGCCGCCCAGGCAAGCGACGTGGCGGACACCTCTGCCAAGCTCGAGATCTCGCTGGAGAAGGTCGACGACCTGCGCTATGGCGAGAATCCTCAGCAGAAGGCTACGGTCTACCGCTTTGCCGAGGGCTGCGAGAACACCGCGAGCTCGCAGTTCCCGCTCGTGGGCTCCGAGCAGATTCAGGGCAAGCCGCTCAGCTACAACAACTATCTGGATGCTGACGCCGCTTGGAGCCTGGTCCGCGAGTTCGACGAGCCTGCCTGCGTGATCCTCAAGCATCAGAACCCCTGCGGCTCCGCCGTGGCCGAGGACATCACGGCCGCCTACGACCGCGCCTTCGCCTGCGATCCCAAGAGCGCCTTTGGCGGCATCATCGCCTGCAACCGCGAGGTTCCCTTTGATCTGGTTGAGCACTTCGCCGATCAGAACAAGCAATTCGTCGAGGTCATCATCGCCCCGAGCTACACCGTCGAGGCACTCGAGCGCATGGCCAAGCGCCCCAACCTGCGCGTGTTGGCGACCGGCGGCGTGGACCACGGCGCCCAGGTGGAGCTGCGCTCCGTCGACGGCGGCATGCTGGTGCAGGAAGTCGACCACGTGACCGAGGATCCCGCGACCTTTACGTTCCCCACCGACCGCAAGCCCACCGACGCCGAGATGGCCGAGCTCGAGTTTGCCTGGAAGGTCTGCAAGGGCGTTAAGTCCAACGCCATCCTGGTCTCCAAGGGTAAGGCCGGCATTGGCATGGGCCCGGGTCAGCCTAACCGCGTTGACTCTGCGCTACTTGCCTGCGAGCGCGCCGAGGACTTCTGCGAGCGCGAGGGCGTGGAGAAGGGCGGCTTTGCCTGTGCAAGCGACGCGTTCTTCCCGTTCCGCGACAACGTCGACGTGCTTGCTGCACACGGCGTGACCTGCATCATCCAGCCCGGCGGCTCCAAGCGCGACGACGAAAGCATCCAGGCCTGCAATGAGCACAATATTGCTATGGTGTTTACGGGCGCTCGCCACTTCCGCCACTAAGTTCCGCCTTGGGACAAAATAATCTCCGCAAAAGACGGTCGCTCCGTTTGGAGGGCCGTCTTTTTGGTATAAGAGGACGGAATGACTAACACGAAAGGTATGACCATGCCCCAGATTGATGATGCCGAGCTGTTTGGCAATGCCGAGGATCAGCGTGCGTACGAGGACTTTTGCGCCAATCAGGAGGCGGTCGAGAAGTTTACGCTCGACAAGCCCGCGCTTATCTGCCGCTGGCGCATGTCCAACAAAAAGGTGCCCATGCTCAACCGCCACATTCGTGCGCTGTCCGAGCGCTTGGTGCAGGGCGAGCCGCTTACCCATAACATGCTCAGTTGGGCCAAGCAGCACGTTGAGTGGTCGCTTGCCGAGGGCGATTACACTGCGCACGACGGCGTACTCATGCTGGTGATCGACGTTAACGGCAACGCCGCCATGACGGTGGGGGAGTACGAG
>DBEWTR010000264.1:0-2055 GCA_048205775.1 Collinsella sp.
TGAGGGAGTGCCATTCGTACCTCCAAATAGTTGGGTTATATCTGATTCAATAATTGGCATTTTAGCACGTAGAACGTACAAAATGCCCAATCGCGGCTCCATAGGTTAGACGATACCCGCAAAAAGTGCAATATACTGCGCCCAAAGTTAAGCCCCTGACCTGCGATTCCACACAAAGGATGGGAAAGTTTACGCAGGCACAGGGGCTATTTTGTGCTAATGAGACCCAAAAGTGGTGACTTAGGGGAATCTTTTACGCGACGTTTTCGACCAGCTCGGCGACGATGGCGTCAAAGGCGGCAACCGGATCGTCGGCACCAGTGATGGGACGGCCCACCACAATGTGGCTTGCGCCTCGCTCGATAGCCTGGGAAGGCGTCGCCACGCGAGACTGGTCGCCTAAGGCGGCACCCACCGGACGTACACCCGGAGTCACGATCAGGGCATCAGGACCCAGCAGCTCACGCATGTCGTGAGCCTCCATCGGCGAGCACACGATGCCATCGATGCCGTTGGCCTGAGCGAGCTTTGCCAGGCGGGCGGCCTCCTCGGCCACGGGCGACTCGACGCCGATCTCGCTCAAGGCATCCTGATTCATGCTCGTGAGAACGGTGATGGCGACGAGCTTGGCGCGGTCCTCGCGCGCCTCCTCGGCACCCTCGCGGCAGGCAGCGAGCATGGCGCCCGAACCCAAGCCGTGGACCGAAAGCAGGTCGGCTCCGGCAAGCGAGGCCGAACGGGCGGCACCGCGAACCTGATGCGGAATGTCATGGAACTTGAGGTCGAGGAAGACCTTAAAGCCCAGGTCCTTAAAGGTCTTGACGATCTGGGGACCCTCAGCGTAATAGAGCGTCATGCCCACCTTGAGCCAAGCGGCATGACCAGAAAGCTCGTGGGCGAGCTCGAGCGCACGCTCACGGTCGCAGTCGAGGGCGACGATAACGCGGTCGCGGGCATCGGTCTCTAGCATTCGAAAGCACCTACCAGTTCGTTGATGTCCTTCACGCCCTGGGACTCGGCCCAGGCCTCGAGCTCATGCGCGATCTTGAGCGAAGCGCACGGATCGACGAAGTTGGCCATACCGACCGACACGCAGGTGGCACCGGCCAGGATAAACTCAGCCGCATCCTCACCGGTCATGACACCGCCGACACCGTTGATGGGGATATCGACGGCCTGGGCAACCTCCCAGACCATGCGCACGGCGATGTGATGACACAGCGGGCCCGAAAGGCCGCCCTTGGGCTTTGCCACGCGGGACTTGCGGGTATGGACGTCGATGGCCATACCCTGGATGGAGTTGATGACCGAAAGGCCGTCGGCGCCGGCAGCCTCGAGGGCCTTGGCGATCTCGGCGACGTTGACCGGCGCCATCTTCACGAACAACGGCTTATCGGTCACCTTACGGCAGGCAGCCATAACGGAAGAGGCGCCCTCGGGCGTGGAGCCCATGGCGGCACCGCCGGCGGCGATATTGGGGCAGCTAACGTTGATCTCGTAGCCGGCAGCCCAGGGGCACAGCTCGACATACATCTCGAGTGCGCGGACAAACTCGTCAACGGAGTGGCCGGCAACCTGACAGATGACCTGGCAGCCGTCCTTGGAGAGCTGCTCGAGCCACGGACCGGACTCGCGAGCAAAGGCGGCCACGCCGGGGTTCTGAAGGCCCACGGAGTTGATCATGCCGCCGGGAATCTCAGCCATGCGGGGCGCGGGATTGCCGGGCCAGGGCTCGGCTGCGCAACCCTTGGTGGTAATGGCGCCCAGCTGGGAAACATCGAAGAAGTTCTGGAACTGCCAACCGTAGCCGAAGGTGCCGGCTGCGGTGTTGATGGGGTTCTGCATCTTGACGCCGCCGAAATCGACGGCCATGTTCACGGTACCCACTAGAAGACCACCACCTTGGAAGCATCGAACACGGGGCCGCACATGCAGGCGCCCTTCATACCGTCGACCGTCTCGACGTTGCAGGTGTTGCAGGCGCCAAAGCCGCAGCTCATCATGCGCTCGAGCGACACCTCACAGTACGCACCGGCCTCGGCGGCAGCAGCGGCG
>DBEWTR010000306.1:0-3705 GCA_048205775.1 Collinsella sp.
CCGGGTCGGATACCCGATCGGAGCATAATTCCGTTAGCGCAGTTGGTGAAAGTACGTTAGCGGGTTCGGCGAAAGCACGTTAGCGCATTCGGCGAGATGCGTTTGCGAAAGTGGTCAATTTTAGATTAGCGCTAACACCCGCCTCGAGCGGCAAGACCGTGAGGCACAGGCTCAACAGGGGCGGCGACCGGCAGGCGAACAGCGCGCTGCACGAGATCGCGAGGCAGAGGGTCATGCGCGACCCCGAGACCGCCGAGTACGCCGAGAGGGCGAGGGCGCGGGGGAAGAGCGACAGGGAGGTCATGAGGTGCCTCAAGCGCTACGTGGCCAGGGAGGCGTACCGGGCGCTGATGCGCCCGCACGAGGTCAGGAGGCCCGAGGACGCCTCGGAGCTCGTGGCGGCCAGGCGCGCGGCGAAGGTCAGCCAGGTGAGGGCGGCGTCCATACTGGGCACCAGCGAGAAGTACATCTCGATGCTGGAGAGGGGCCAAAGGGAGCTCAAGCCCATAAGGAGGGCCTACGAGGCATGGGTCGAGGCCGAACTTCCGCTCGATTGGGACAGGCAGGCCTTCGAGGCCGAGCGCAAAATGGATTCTAAAAAACACCTTGCCAAATAGGAGCGTCAGGACGCAAAGAGGCTCGCCGCACGAAGTGCGCAGCGAGCCTCTTTGCATGTCCGAGGACGTTTTGGAAAGTAACCCAAAGCGGCCCGGCGATCCTGCAGGAGTTAAACCCCTTTAGAACTTGTCGTGGAAGGTACGCGCAATGACCTCGTCCTGCTGCTCCTTGGTGAGCGTGTGGAAGTTCACGGCATAGCCGGAAACGCGGATGGTCAGCTGCGGGTACTTCTCGGGGTGAGCCTGAGCGTCGAGCAGCGTCTCACGGTTGAAGACGTTGATGTTCAGGTGGTGGCCACCCTTCTCGGCGTAAGCGTCGAGCATGTGGACCAGGTTATCGGCCTGGGTCTCGGAAACTTCAGAAACCTTCATAATGTGTCTCCTTCGATTAATAGGCGCCGGCCGAAACCGGCGCGCTAATCAGTAATCGTTATTGTTAGTATAGCACTAACAATAGTTACTCGCCCAGCTGATCAAGGTCGATATCGCCAAAGAACACCTGGTCCTCCTTGCCGAGCGCACTCGGGATGATGGAGAAGGTGTTGGAGATGCCGTCCTGAGCATCGCGGAACGGGAGCTTGGAAACCGAAGACAGCGAAGCGATGGCGCCATGGCTATCGCGCTTGTGCATGGGGTTAGCACCCGGGGCGAACGGCTGGCCAGCCTTGCGGCCGTCGGGCGTGGAGCCGGTCTTCTTACCGTACACGACGTTGGAGGTAATGGTCAAAACCGAGGTCGTAGGCACGGAGTTGCGGTAGGTATCGTTCATGCGGATGTACTCCATGAACTGGTGCACAACGTCGTGAGCGATCTGGTCGACGCGGTCGTCGTCGTTACCGTACTTGGGGAACTCGCCCTCGGTCTCGAAGTCGACGATGATGCCATTCTCGTCGCGGACGGGGTGAACCTTGGCGTACTTGATGGCGGACAGGGAGTCAGCCACGACGGAAAGGCCAGCGATGCCCGTAGCGAACCAGCGGTGCACGTGCTTGTCGTGCAGAGCCATCTGGATGCGCTCGTAGCAGTACTTGTCGTGCATGTAGTGAATGATGTTCAGCGAGTTGACGTACACGCCAGCGAGCCACTTCATCATGTCGTTGTACTTGGCCACAACGTCGTCGTAATCGAGCGTATCGCCCTCGACGGCGCGATACTTGGGGCCGACCTGCTTCTTGGAGACCTCGTCAACACCGCCGTTGAGTGCGTACAGCAGGCACTTGGCCAGGTTGGCGCGAGCGCCGAAGAACTGCATCTCCTTGCCAATGCGCATGGAGGATACGCAGCAGGCGATGCCGTAGTCGTCGCCGTGGTAAACGCGCATGAGGTCGTCGTTCTCGTACTGGATCGAGGAGCTGGCGACAGAAGTCTTGGCGCAGAACTTCTTGAAGTTCTCGGGCAGACGGGTCGACCACAGAACGGTCATGTTGGGCTCGGGGCTGGTGCCCATGTTCTCGAGCGTGTGCAGGTAGCGGTAGCTCATCTTGGTAACGAGCGTACGGCCGTCAACACCCATGCCGCCGATGGACTCGGTGACCCACTGCGGATCGCCGGTAAACAGGGCCTGGTACTCGGGGGTACGGGCGAACTTGACCATACGGAGCTTCATGATGAAGTGATCCACGAACTCCTGAATCTGCTCCTCGGTGAAGGTACCGTTGGCAAGGTCGCGCTCAGCGTAGATGTCGATGAACGTAGAGGTACGGCCGATGGACATAGCGGCGCCGTTCTGCTCCTTGACGGCAGCGAGGTAGGCGAAGTACATCCACTGGATGGCCTCCTGCGTGTTGGTAGCAGGGTTGGAAATATCGAAACCATAGGTCTCGGCCATCATCTTGAGCTCGCCGAGGGCGCGGATCTGCTCCTGCAGCTCCTCGCGGTCGCGGATGTTGTCGGCGGTCATGACCGTCGGGGTGGAAGCCTTCTGGGCCTCCTTGTCCTTGATCAGGTAGTCGACGCCGTACAGGGCAACACGACGGTAGTCGCCGATGATACGGCCGCGGCCATAGCCATCGGGCAGACCGGTGATGATGTGAGCCGAGCGGCAAGCACGCATCTCGGGGGTGTAAACATCGAAGACGCCAGCGTTGTGGGTCTTACGCTCGAAGGTGTAGCGCTCGACAACGTTCTCGTCGACCTTATAGCCGTGCTGGCTGGCAGCCTGGCAAGCGATGCGGATACCGCCGTTGACGTGCAGCGCGCGCTTGAGCGGCTTGTCGGTCTGGAGACCGACGATGGTCTCCTTCTCGCGGTGGGCGTTATCGATGTAGCCAGCGGGGTGGCTCACGATACCCGTAACGGTCTTGGTGTCCATATCGAGGACACCGCCCTGCTCGCGCTCCTTAAGCAGCAGGTCGAGAACCTCGCCCCACAGCTCCTTGGTACGCTCGGTCGGGCCGGCGAGGAACGACTCGTCGCCCTCGTAGGGGGTGTAGTTCTTCTGGATGAAGTCTCGGACGTCAACCTCTCCCGTCCAAATGCCTTCCTTGAAGCCTTCCCATGCCTCCTGCATTGTGTAACCACGCTCCTAGTTACGTGTAATGCGGCGCTCTCTCACACCGCTGCTTATTGAATTCTTGAATTTTCGGCTTGCACTACCGGCTTCTTCCGTTCTTCACCACACGTTGGTGCAGGGAAAACGTTTGTCCACCTTGGAACTACAACCCAAAACCCAAGATTTCACCCGTCTGAGAAGGATAACATAGCGACCCTCTCCATCTGGGCTGTTATATGTTTCTTTTTTTATATCATAAGGGTGTTTTTTACAAATCCGCAGGAAACGCGAGCGCGAACAACTACCGTTCACCGATTTGTATGTTATTTTTCCTTGCCTTTGTACGACGTTCGCTCTAGCTGTTATGCCAGCTTTAGCAGGGTAAAGTGTCCCAGAGACCCTACAGAAACTGCAGGGCGGCCACGGGATCCCCCGTGGCCGCCCTGTGGCGTAGCTAGTTTTTAGCTTTGATTGCCGCTTGGCATTAGGCGGCTGCGGCGGCCTTGTCGGTCGTTGCCTTGCTATCGCCGTTGCCCTGGCCCTCAAAATGCTTGTAGCACCAGCTGGTGACCAGCGGGGTCAAAATAGCCGTCACGA
>DBEWTR010000316.1:0-1914 GCA_048205775.1 Collinsella sp.
CCGGCCACCGGACCGATCGCGACTGGGAACCGCACCGTCGCGGCAGCGAGCTCGAGGACGGACTGTGCCAGCCGGCGATCTGCCGCGTCATCACCGCGCGCGAGGCCGAGGCCGTGGCTCCGCAAGGCGTCAAGCCCGGCACCACCGCCGTGGAGGTCATCATTCGCGAGGGCCGTAAAAACCAGGTCAAGCGCATGCTGAGCAAGATACACCGCCCGGTGATTCGCCTGCACCGCTGCAACTTTGCCGGCCTGGAGCTAAAGGACGTGGCCTAGGGCTCGTGGCGCGAGCTCAACGACCGCGAGGTGCAGATCCTCAAGGCCGGCGGCATCCCGCCCAAGCAAGCTGCCTCCAAGCGCGGTGACAAGCCCCAGGAAACCCCCGCGACCCGCACGCGCCACCACGGCAGCCATGGCTCCGCACCCAAGCGCAACACCTACCGCGAGCGCTACACGGGCTAGCCAGTCCGCCAGCAAGCAGCGCCCGCGTCCCATACCAGAACGTCAACCACCGAAAGGAAGCATTCATGATCGTCGCCATCGACGGCCCCGCCGGTTCCGGCAAGTCCACCATCGCCAAGGAGATCGCCCGCCAGCTGGGCTTTAACAAGCTCGACACGGGCGCCATGTATCGCGCCGTCACCTTCGCCGCGCTCGATCGCGGCATCGATCTGGACGACGAGGCGGCTATCGACGCCCTCGCCGAGCAGATCGAGATTCGCTTTACCAACGGCACTGGCGAGGACACGCGCCTGACCATCGACGGCCAGGACGAATCGGCTGCCATCCGCACCCCGCAGGTCGACGCCAACGTCTCTAAGGTCTCGGCCTACCCGGGCGTGCGCGCCGCCATGCTCATTCACCAGCGTCGCGCCGCCGAGGACCGCGACATTGTCGCCGAGGGTCGCGACATCGGCACCGTCGTATTCCCCAACGCGCAGGTCAAGGTCTTCCTGACCGCCGATCCGCGTGAGCGTGCCCGTCGCCGCGTGCTGCAGCGCCACCAGAACGATGCGCAGCCGCTCACCACCGAGCAGCTCGAGGCCGAGGTCGACGAAACCCTCGATGCCCTCAAGCAGCGCGACAAGCTCGACAGCAGCCGCGAGGTCGCGCCGCTTGTGCCCGCTGAGGACGCAGTGCACGTCGACTCCACCGCCCACACCATCGACGAGGTCGTCTCGATAATCGAGGACCTCATCAACCAAAGGAGGTAGCCCATGCGCCTGTTTAAGCAGACGCCCGAGGATTACTACAACGCCCCGTACGCCGAGTTCCCGGCGCTCATCCGCGGCACCGTCGTCGTGGTCATGGCTATTCTGTGGGTCTTCTCCAAACTCATGTGGCGCTGGAAGGTCGAAGACGCCGACTTGCTGTTTGAGCGCCAAGAAGGCCGCGGCAGCGTGGTCATCTGCAACCACACCTCGATGGCCGAGCTCTTGGCCGTGGAGACGGCGCTGTTCTTTGGGGGGCGCCGCATTCGTCCCATCTTTAAGTCCGAGTTCGCCAAGAGCAAGATTGTGCGCTGGGCCTTTAGCCGCGTAGGCGGCATCCCCGTGGAGCGTGGTACTGCCGATATGAAGTGCCTGCGCGCCGCCCAGCATGCGCTGCAGCGCGGCGAGGACGTCCTGATCTTCCCCGAGGGCACGCGCATCCGCTCGCGCGAGATCAAGCCCGAGGTCCACGGCGGTTTTGCGCTCATCGCCCAAATGGGCAAGGCGCCCGTCAACCCGCTCGCCATCTGCGGCTGGTCCGATATTACGCCTGCGGCCAAAAAGCTCATGCGCCCCAAGAAGTGCTGGATCCGCGCCGGCAAGGCCGTCTCGCTTTCCGACGCACCGGCCGGGCTTAAACGCACGGAGCGCCTGGAATGGTTTGAGTCCGAGGCCATGAACCGCGTCTACGCTATGCGAGACGA
>DBEWTR010000317.1:0-4581 GCA_048205775.1 Collinsella sp.
GGGATACGAGAACGCGAACTGGATGGGAATACGCATGTCGGAAGCACCGAGATGCGCCATCACGGAGCCGTCGGAGAACTCGACCATAGAGTGAATCTTGGACTGACGCTGCACGACCACGTTAATGAAATCGAGGTCGCAGTTAAACAGATGCATGGCCTCAATGCGCTCCAGGCCCTTGTTCATGAGGGTGGCGGAGTCGATGGTGATCTTGGCGCCCATGGCCCACGTGGGATGTGCGAGGGCATCGGCACGCGTCACGCGGTCGAGCTCGTCGCGCGTGCGGCCAAAAAACGGACCGCCCGAGCAGGTGAGCCAAATACAATGAGCCTCGCGTGGGTTCTCCCCCAGATAGCACTGGAAGATGGCGGAGTGCTCAGAGTCGACTGGAATAAGCTGGCCCGGTTGCGCCAACGGCATAAGCAAGTCGCCGCCGACGACGAGGGACTCCTTGTTGGCAAGGGCAAGACGCTTATTCGAGGTCAAGGCCGCATGGCTCGCCTCGAGACCGGCGGCGCCCACAATAGCGACGAGCACGCAGTCGACATCGTCGCGACGCGCGAGCTCGCAAACCGCCTGCGCGCCAACGCCGAGCTTCGTTCCCTCGGGCAACTCCTGCAGCACGGCGTCATCGCCATGAGCGACATCGGCCACGGCAACCGCCGAAACCGAGAACTCGCGGGCAGCGGCAACAAGCTCGGAGGTACTGGAGTTAACGGACAGCGCCGTCACCTGCAGGCGATCGGCATGCTGGCGGCACACATCGAGCGCCTGGGTGCCGATGGAGCCCGTACAACCCAGGATGGCAACACGGAGGCGTCCATCGGGGCCATACGTCGTCTGGAATGACATTACAGCACGCCTCCGATCATCAGCATCAGCTGCGCGGTGATGCAGCCGAAGATAAGCGAATCGCTACGATCGAGCATGCCGCCGTGGCCCGGGATAAGGTTGCCGGAATCCTTGACGCCCACGCCACGCTTGATGCGCGACTCGATGAGGTCGCCGATAACGCCCAGGACGGACACGACCACGCCGCACAGCAGCGCATAGGGCAGGCTGAGCTTGTAGAGGTGCGTCGCCCACAGGATGAGCCAAATCAAAACCGAGCCCAGGATGCCGCCGACAAACCCCTCCCAGCTCTTTTTGGGAGAGATCTTGGGAACCATCTTGTGCTTGCCGATACGGCTGCCCACGATGTAGGCAAACGAATCGGAGACCCAAAGGGACGCACAAACGCCCACCGAAAGCAGGGCGCCGGCAAAACCGGGCACGGCATCGCGCAGCAGCACGATAGCCGACAGCATAAAGCCAGTGTAGATGGGACCCATGAGCGTCACGGCCACATCAGAGATGCGGGTACGCGGCGACCAGACATACCAAATGCCCACAGCGAGCATCAGGGCAAAAAGCAGGGCATTCAGCAGCATCGAATCGCCCAACGCCGACAGCGGAAAGAGTACGGCGGCAGCGATACCCATGCGCTCGTTAGCCATCTTGCCATCAAGCCTTGTCATACGGAAAAACTCATAGCAGCACAGACCGCTCATGACGGCAACAAAGATGGCCGTGGGCACGATACCCAAAACCAGGCACAGGATAAAGACAACGGCGTAGACGATACCGGCGGCGGCACGGGTAATAAAGCCCGCCAGCCACGAACCGGCGCCGCTCTTCGCTGCAGGCGCTCCCGCGGTGGCAGCCTTGCGCTCAGATGTCTTAGGAGCAGTTGCCTTGGGACGATCGGACACGATTAAGCCTCCTCGGTCTTGCTCAGACCACCAAACCTACGGTCACGGCCCTGATAGGCCAAAATGGCGTCGACAAGGCCCCAACGATCAAAGTCGGGCCAATAGGTATCGGTGACGTAGAATTCGGAATAAGCCACCTGCCACAGCAGATAGTTCGAAAGACGCAGCTCACCAGAAGTGCGAATCACAAGCTCAGGATCGGGAAGGCCGGCGGTATAGAGGTGGGAAGCCACCATGTCGTCATCAATTGCGCCAGGATCGATCTTACCGGCGGCAGCGTCGAGTGCGATCTGACGGACAGCGCGGGTAATCTCGGCACGCGCGCCGTAGTTGACGGCAAGCGCCAGCGTCATGCCGGTGTGATCGGCGCACTCGGCAAGACCGCGTTCAAAAACGTCGCGGGTCTTCTTGGGCAGCGCGGAAATGTCACCCAGAAAGACAACGCGCACGTTTTCGCGCTTCAGAAGCGGCAGCTCGTCGATAAACGTCTTGGCAAACAGATGCATCAAGACGTTGACCTCATGCTGCGGGCGGTTCCAGTTTTCGGTAGAAAACGCATAGGCAGAAAGCACGTCGACGCCCAGACGCACGCAAGCGGTAATGATCTCGCGCAGCGAGACGATACCCGCCTTGTGGCCCTCGGTGCGTGCAAGACCGCGCGACGTGGCCCAACGGCCGTTGCCGTCCATGATGCACGAGATATGGTGCGGAATGTTATTGAGGTCAAGGTCGGAAAAACCGACGCCCGCAGGGGCGTCGGCAAAGTACTCGACCAGTTTATGCTCGTCGTATTGCACCTTAGATCTCCATGACCTCGGCTTCTTTTTCCTTCAGAAGCTCCTCGACCTTGGCGACATACTCATCGGTGTGCTTCTGGACCTTGGCCTGCTCGCGACGGACATCGTCCTCGGTGAGTTCCTCATCGCGCTCGAGCTTGTTGTTGAAGTCGCGACGGATGTTACGGATAGACACCTTGGCCTGCTCGGCGTACTCGCGGCACTCCTTGACGAGCTCGCGACGGCGCTCCTCAGTGGGAGCCGGGAACGGAAGACGAACGACGGTGCCATCGGAGTTGGGGGTAATACCCAGATCGGAAGCGCCGATGGCCTTGACGATAGCATTGATGAGTGCCTTGTCCCACGGCTCGATGAGCAGCATGTGGGCCTCGGGGGTCTTGACGGCGGCAACCTGCGTGACCGGCGTGGGAACACCGTAATAATCGACGGTGATGTCGGACAGAATGTTGGCATTGGCGCGGCCGGTACGAACCTTGGAGAAGTTATGCTTGAGGGACTCGAGCGACTTGTCCATGTGGGCGGTGATGTTCTCTGCCATGCTTAATCCTCCTGATAGACGAGCGTGCCGACGGGCTCACCCGAAAGCGCGCGCTTGACGGTGTCCTCGCCATCGATGTTGAGGACCAAAATCGGCATACGGTTGTCCTGGCACAGTGCCGTAGCCGTGGAATCCATAACCTGCAGACCGCGGACGAGAACCTCGTGATAGGTAATCTTGTCAAAACGGACGGCATCGGCGCACTTGACGGGATCCTTGTCATAGATGCCGTCGACCTTGGTGGCCTTGATCAGAATCTCGGCGCCGATCTCGCACGCACGAAGAGCCGCGGCGGTGTCGGTCGTAAAGTACGGATTGCCCGAACCGGCGGCAAAAATAACGACGTTGCCCTTGGAAAGGTGGTTGATGGCGCGACGGCGAATATAGGGCTCGCAGATCTCGTTCATCTGAATAGCGCTCATCACGCGGCAGGGAACATCGTTATGCTCGAAGGCATCCTGCAGGGCGAGCGCGTTCATAACGGTTGCCAGCATGCCCATATAGTCGGCCTGAGCACGCTCCATGCCACCGGCAGCGCCGGCCATGCCGCGGAAAATATTGCCGCCGCCGACAACGACGCCGACCTCATGACCAACGGCGAGCAGCTCCTTGACCTGCTTGGCAAGATGGTCGGTAACCTTGGGGTCGATGCCATATTGGCCGTCGCCCATCAGTGCTTCGCCAGAAAGCTTAAGAAGCACGCGTTTATATCGGATGTCGGACAAAGCGATCCTCCTTTAGATTGAACTCTCAACATTCTATCAAAGGCTCTAAGAAGAGCCATGAAAAAGCAGGCTGTGAGTAAAACCCACAGCCTGCTCATTACCAGCTACAAGAGCTTATTTACTCGCCACGGACCAGACGGTCAAAGGCAACGACGGTAATGGTGTCGCCGAGCTCCTTGGAGACCTGCTCAGCGTACTTCTTGATAGTGAGGGAGCTGTCCTTGATGAACTCCTGCTCGGTGAGCACGGACTGCTTGTAGAACTTCTCCAGACGGCCGACAGCCATCTTCTCCTGAATGGCCTCGGGCTTGCCGGACTCGGCAGCCTGAGCCATGTAGATCTGCTTCTCGTGCTCGACGGTCTCGGCCGGAACCTGATCGCGGGTAGCGCAGATCGGGGCGACAGCGGCAACCTGAAGGGCAACATCGTGGGAAAAGGTCTTGAAGGACTCAGCCTGAGCGGTCTCGGCCTTCTCGAAAGCAAACTCGACGAGAACGCCGATCTTACCACCCATGTGGATGTAAGAAGCGAGCGCGCCGTTCTCAGCCTTGCGGGCGGCGAAACGGGAAATCTTCATGTTCTCGCCCATGATGTGAATCATCTCGGTGAGCTCGGAGGAAACGGTCTCCTCGCCCATCGGCTTCTCGAGCAGAGCGTCGACGTCAGCAGGCTCGGTGGTAGCGACAACCTCAGCGACCTTGGAAGCAAAGCCGGTGAACTTGGCGTTAGAGCCAACGAAGTCGGTCTCGCAGGAGAGCTCGAGCAGAGCA
>DBEWTR010000008.1:0-2609 GCA_048205775.1 Collinsella sp.
GCGTCGCGGCCTTCTCGGCCATAGTCTCGGCATTTGAGCTACGACCGCCGCGGTGACGACGACGGCGGGGCTTGCTTGAGGCGCTCTCCCCCGCCTGCTTATCAGCGGACTGTTGAGCTTTAACCTCGGTGTCAGCCGCAGGCTGCGACTCGGAAGGTTGCTGATCGCGAGCCGCCGGCTCAACGGTTTTCTCGGTCTGGTCGGCCTTATCGGCCTGAGCGGTCGAAGCCGGCTCGCCCTTCTCCTGACGCCTTACGGGATACGCGCGCCCCGCAAAGCCGCGACCGGGACGACACGAACCCGGAGCCCCCTTGGCAGACTCCTCAACATCGTCTGCAACCTCGGAAGGCTCTTCAGCCTCATGCGCGACATCCTGCTGCGCAGCCTTAAAGTGAGCACCACGACGACGCTTGGGCTCTTGGGCCTCCACGGGCTTTTGCTCCTTCGCGGGCTTCTGCGACTCGGCAGCAACCTCGGTCTCAACAGCCTTGATATCGAGCTCGTCCTTTTGAGCCACGGCGCGACGGAAGCGCTCCTGCTGGGCACGGCGCTGAGCATCGCGCTTGCCGCCCCCGCCAAAACCGCCGCGGCCGGCCTTGGCCGTAAAGGCACGCACGACGTTCTCATCGAGCAACTCATCGGTATCGACATGCTCACGCGGAGCAGTTTCTTCCACAGCAGGCACGTCAGCGGAATCCTCGACGACAAAATCCTCGACGGACTCGGCAGGCTGCTCCTGGGCATCACGGATCTCGGCATTGATGGTATAGAACGCCGGGCGCCCGTTAATGCCGCTACCCTCGATCTTGGTCACGATATTTGCCGCGATAAGTTCATCGCGCATCGCCTTGGTGTCACATTCCTTATCGACGGAGCGGAAAATTTGCGCCAGCGCACTCGACTTAATCTTGAGCGCCTTGCGGCAGAGCAGGTCGTAGGCAACCAGCTTGGCACGCTCGGCAGAAAGCGACGTCTGGCTGCTCAGACGTTCAGCCAGGGCATCGACATTATTTTGGTTATCGGAATATACCGTCTTGGCCACGGGGCCCCTTTCATATGTACACATATACGTCTATATGGTACAACGCGCGCCCTTATCCATGCAAAACATCTGCGAGAACACTCGGGCGTCGCCCGCTTTTGCATGAAAAAAGACCGAGTCCGCGTCGTTGCGGACCCGGTCTTTCCGAGTCATATGGATGGAACGGCTAGCCCATCAAGCTGACTAGGCCTTGGCAGCCTCGGCGTCGGTGGGAGCCTCGGCAGCAGCAGCGCGGCCATACTCGGCCTTGCCCATCTCGGACCACTCGGGCTCCTCGTCGGGCATGGAACCGGCCTCCTTGCCGAAGAACTCCTTGAGGCAGTTAACGGCGACGATGAGGCCCAGGACCATCAGCAGGACGGCGAAGACAAGCTGCAGGCCCTTGGTGGCGGCGACGGAGACGGCGGCCGTGGTGGCGGTAGCCGGGATGGTGCCGAAGAAGCCGTAAGCCTGGACAGCGGCCATGCAGCCCATGGCGCTCTGGACCAGCGAGGTGAAGGTGCAGCAGAGCAGGAAGGCGACGGGCACGTAGAGCATCCAGCCCTTGCGGCCGGTGCACTTGCAGAACACGGCGAGGGTGATCATGGTCATGCCGCCGAGCAGCTGGTTGGAAGCACCAAAGAGCGGCCAGATGTTGGCATAGCCACCAAAAGCGAGGGCGAGACCGGGAAGCAGGGTGACGACCGTGGCGAACCAGGGGTTGCCGAGGACCTTCATGTAGCCAGCCTTTGACTCGATGGCCAGGGCGTCGTTGGTCTGGGCAAAGAACTCGGAGAACGAGGTGCGGGCGATGCGGGCGACAGCGTCGAGCGAGGTCAGGGCCAGAGCGGAGACGTTCATGGTCATGAAGACAGTAGCGAGCGTGCCGTCAACGCCGAAGGCCTGCATACCGCGGGAGATGCCGGCGGCGAAGATCTGGAACGGGGTGGAAGCGACACCGGCGTTGAGGGCGCCGGTACCGGCGGTGTTCATATCGGAGAACATGATGCCGGCGACGATGATGGCAAGGATGCCGACGAAGGACTCGACGATCATGGCGCCGTAACCGACCTTGACGGCGTCCTGTTCCTTCTCGACCTGCTTAGAAGAGGTGCCGGAAGAAACGAGGCTGTGGAAACCGGAGAGAGCACCGCAAGCGACGGAGACGAACAGGACCGGGAACATCATGCCGGAGGCAGTGGAGAAGCCGGTGAAGACCGGAGCGGTCATCGTAGCCTGACCGTTGACGCCCAGGACGACGATGCCGAGGACAGCGCAGACGATCATGACGATCATCATGATGGAAGTGAGGTAGTCACGCGGGGTCTTGAGCATCTGGATGGGCATAGCGCCAGCAAAGACCAGGTAGACCATGACGACGGCGAACCACTGGAACTTATCCAGGTAGACCGGGAACTGCATACCGACGGCGAACATGAGAACCATGAGGACAACGCCGGTGACGAACTCGGCAGCGCCGGTGAGGTTGAACTTCTTCTGGGCCCAACCAAAGGCGATAGCGACGAAGGTGAACAGGATGGAGATGGTACCAGCGCAGCCGGCGGCATAGGACTTGGTGAAGTCGATG
>DBEWTR010000017.1:0-6555 GCA_048205775.1 Collinsella sp.
CACCTGGCACCTAGGCTGGCCGCCCGTTTTGGTGCCGCACCCGCGCCTTCACATTAGCTATCCCATGCTGGCGCTCTCCTTTACCGTCATCTTTGCGACCGGCGCTATCGACGACGTCTTCCAGCTCACGCCCAAGCAAAAGCTGGCCGGACAGGTCCTCGCCGCGCTTATCGCCTGCATGGGCGGCCTGCGGATCGGCGTCATCGTCAACCCGTTTGCTCCCGGCGAGATCATGCTCGGATGGCTCGCCTACCCCATTACCGTGATCTATCTGGTGGCATTCACCAACATCATTAACCTCATCGACGGCCTCGACGGCTTGGCCACGGGCATCTGCGGCATCGCGTCGTTCACCATGTTTTCGATGGCCGTTCTCTCGGGCCGCATCGATGCCGCCGCGCTCTCCATTGCGCTCTTTGGCGCCTGTCTGGCCTTTTTGCGCTACAACTTCAACCCCGCAAGCATCTTCTTGGGCGACTCGGGGTCGCTGCTTCTGGGCTTTGCGCTGGGCTCCATCTCGCTGCTCAACGTGAGCCGCACCGCCGCACTCACCTCGCTTATCATCCCGCTCATCGTTGCCGGCGTGCCCATCATCGACACGTTTAGCGCCATTGTGCGCCGCAAGCGCGCCCACATTAGCATCGGGCAGGCTGACAAGGGCCACATCCACCACCGCCTGATCCAAGAAGGCTACAACCAAAAACAGGCCGTGCTGCTCATCTATGCCTGGTGCATCATGCTTTCGGCCGGCGCCGCCGCGATTAACCAGGTCGAAGTGCCCATGCGTGTGCTCATCTTTACCGTGCTTGCCATTGGCTCGGCGGCCTTTGCCAAGCACCTGCACCTGTTTGAACCCGTGCTGCGCCACCATTACAACAAGCGCACGCACGAGGACGAACTGGTCACCCCCGACGACCCCGCCTTTAAGCAGGAGGAGCAGGCAGCCGAGGAGCGCAAAGAAGAGCGCCACCACAAGCTCTAGGGCAAGCTGCCGAGGATGTGCCAAGGCACCGTTAGCCAAGCACGGCCGCGCCGCACCCATCGCACATGCCGCACCACGCGCGTCCCTCTCCCGCCCCTCGCCTACTTACGCACCACCCCTCCAATAAACGCGTTATCATCTTGACCCATGAACATACGTTAGGAGCAATCATGCCAAACGAGAACAGCTACGAAGTCGCGCTGCAAAAGAGCAACGCCATTCGCGAGGGCCTGACCAAGACGCCCGAGAAGTTCACCATGCTCACCGGCGACCGCCCCACCGGCCGTCTGCACCTGGGCCACTACTTCGGCACCCTCAAGGGCCGTGTTGAGCTGCAGAACATGGGCGCCAAGACCAACGTGCTCATCGCCGACTACCAGGTCATCACTGACCGCGACACGACCGAGCACATCCAGGACAACGTGTACAACATGGTCATGGACTACCTTGCCTGCGGTATCGATCCCGACAAGACCATGATCTACGCGCACTCCGCCGTGCCCGCCGCCAACCAGCTCATGCTGCCGTTCCTGTCGCTGGTGTCCGAGGCCGAGCTGGCGCGCAACCCCACCGTCAAGGCCGAGATGGAGGCCTCGGGCCATGAGCTTACCGGCCTTCTGCTCACCTACCCGGTGCATCAGGCCTGCGACATCCTGTTCTGCAAGGGCAACGTGGTGCCCGTCGGTCGTGACCAGCTGCCGCACATCGAGCTCACCCGCACCATCGCCCGCCGCTTTAACAACCGCTACGGCAAGGTGTTCCCCGAGGTCGAGGCGCTGCTGTCCGAGACCCCGCTACTGCCCGGCCTTGACGGTCGCAAGATGAGCAAGAGCTACGGCAACGCCATCAACATCTCGATGACCGCCGAGGAGACGGCCAAGCGCATCAAGAAGAGCCAGACCGACTCTGAGCGCATGATCACGTTCGATCCCGAGAACCGCCCCGGCGTGTCCGGTTTGCTTTCGACGGCCGCCATCTGCACCGGTCGCTCCGAGGTCGAAATTGCCGAGGAGATTGGCATGGGCGGCTCCGGCCAGCTCAAGAAGTACGTGACCGAGGCCGTCAACGAGTACTTCGCACCTATCCGCGAGCGTCGCCAGCGCTACGAGAACGATCTGGATTACGTGAAGGACGTGCTGCACGAGGGCAACCGTCGCGCCAACGAGATCGCCGAGCAGACCCTGGCCGAGGTTCAGGACGCCATGGGCATGGTGTACTAGACCGATCTGCCGGCTTGAGCTTTCGATTGCTTTAGGGCGGGCGCTACGGCGTCCGCCTTTTTTGGAGCCGGACCGCTTCGGCTCCGTCCATCACACTCCCCCGACAAACAGGAACAGGCCCGCTGGCAGTTAGTTGCCAGCGGGCCTGTTCCCGAAGTACACCGTTGAATCGCACAGAGGGGAGGAATGCGAATCAAACTCAACAGGGCAGGCTTTTTCATCGCCTATTGCCTGCTCCGTTGCTGAATACAATATAGTTCACCGTGGTTTACTTTCTAGCGTCAATGTGCGCCGCCATACCTTCTCCATAAGTTAGCTCCGGTAAACCTGCAACGGAAAACCACCACAATGGGGACAGGCACCTTTGTGGTGGTTTACGCCACGGCAGAGCCGCTAGAGCCCCGCTGGCCAGCGACAGGCGGCCAAGTCGACGTGCATGTCGTCCTTAAACGCCACACCCTCCCCTAGCAAAAGCTCACGTTGAGCATCAGGGCCGCCAAAGGCAAAGCCTTCGCAAATGCGACCGTCGGCAAACACCACACGATGGCAGGGAATCTGGCCGGGGCGCGGATTACTATGCAGGGCATACCCCACGTACCGCGCACTTCGTGGACGACCGGCAAGCAGCGCCACCTGGCCATACGTGGCGACCATCCCCTCGGGGATCTGCTCGACCACCTCGTACACCCGTTCAAAAAAGCCCTCAGACGCCATTGCTCGCTCCCTTCCACCCGGAAAAGCATAAACCACCACAAAGGGCCTGTCCCCGTTGTGGTGGTTTATGGCAGGTCGGTTAGTTAGCGGGCTGGAAGAAGGCTACGGCTACGGCGCCGGGGCCTACGTGGGTGCCGATGGTGGCGCCAATGGTGTGAACGGGCAGTTCGCCCTCGGTGTGGCCAGCCCACAGTGCCGCACTGTCCTCGACATACTTCTTGAGCACCGCATCCGAAAGGCCCGTATAGCCCAGCGCCAGCGGCATGGAAAAGTCGATGCCGCCTGACTTTTCGACCTTTTGGTTCAGCAGGTTGCGGCCGTTCTTGGAACCGCGCGCCTTGCCCAGCTGCACGATAAGGCCGTCCTCGACAGCCACCACGGGCTTCACGTTGAGCAGCGTGCCCACGGCGCCGGCCGCAGCAGATAGACGACCGCCGCGAACCAGGTACTCCAGCGTCTCGAGCAGGCCGATGACGACCACGCGGTCACGGACGGCCTCGACGGCCGCCGCGATCTGGGCCGCACTACGGCCCTCGTCCACCAAGCGCAGCGCGTACTCGACCAGGACGCGCTCGCCGAGGGTGACATTGTTGCTGTCTACCACGAACACGTCGCCACCTGGTGCCTCGGCAAGTGCGGTACGGGCACTCTGGTTGGTGCCCGAAAGCTTAGCGCCCACGGTAATAATCACAGCCTCATCGCCGGCTTCACGCGCCTCGGCAATAGCCTGCGAAAACGCGTACGGGTTGACCTGGCCGGTCTTGGGCAGCTCATCGCGCTCCACGAGCATCTCGTAAAAGCGCTGGTGATCGATGTCGACGCCATCCATGTACACATCGGTGCCAAAGGTGACGGACAGCGGCAGAACACGCAGAGCGGGGTGCTCAGCCGGCGACATATCGCTCGCGGAATCGGTAATAATACGAATGGACATAGCGAATCCTTTCTTGCGCGGACCTCGCGCAGAGAATTTTGACAGCAATGCCCCGGCACGGTATACGCGCTCAAACGGGACTATGCAGTTGTTAATTGGAAGCAAATGCCTTGGCGGCCTTAGATCTCGCGCAGGGTGTTAAGAATCGTGCGCAGCGACGCATACATCTGCTCGCGCTGCTCCACACCCATAGCCTTACCGGTGGTATCGAGCACCTCGCGAATGATGCGGTCCGCCTCGCTCATGCTCTCGCCGCCCAGAGCGGTCAGGCGCACCGGAGCACGATACTTAACGGCGGCATCGCCCGAATCATCGACCTCGACGTAGCCACCCTCCTCCAGATGCGCCAGCGTACGCGAGACGGCGGCGCGGGTCACGCCTGCCATGCGAGCCAGGTCGGCGCCAGTCAGGCCGTCCTTGCTGCGCTCAAGATAGTACAGGCACATAACGTCGGAGCCCTTGAGACCCAGCCTTGCGCCCTCAGACGTCTTAATGCGCTGGATCTCCTTGTAGAGTCCGCTGATCAGTCCGACAAAGTCCTCGAAACGTGTCTCGTCGCTCTGCTGCATGGGAGACGACCGCCTTTCGCTTGCATAATGCTAACGGGTAAACATCTTAGTCGCATAAGGCGACACCCGTACCCAAATACCCCATTTGTTAACCCATCAACATAAAAACCACCACAAAGGGGACAGGCACCTTTGTGGTGGTTTGGGGCATCAATAGGTTCTAGGCGCCGCTACAGTTCCACGCAAGGATTGTCGCGGGTCACAAGCGTCTTAATGACAACCGTCGCTCCCAGATAGCGCTCAAGCAGCTCGGCTAAGCGATCGATCGCAGCCTGGCAATCCCCCATCCGCTCGGGCTCCACGCACTCAATCGCCAGGAACGCATCGGCCGAATCATCGGACAGCGCCGTGCGAACGCCGTCGCGCCAGTTCCAGCAGCGGCACACAGCGCCCGCATCGTCGATGTAGGCGAGCTCGCCGGGCAGCGTCGGATCGTCCGCCTCCTCGCCAAGCGGCAAGAACGCATCGCCACCGTCGGTCACCTTCAGGCGAAGGTCCCCCTCGATCGCATGCAGATCCTCGCCTCCCACGGGCAGCGCGTAGGTCAGCGACACCGTGTTGTAAATATCCACCGCGGGCGTAATGTGGCCCACCGGCTTGCCTTTGAGCACGCGTTTGAGCAAGTTCTCGATCGAGCAGCGCGCGCCTTTCTTGGTCTTGAACAGACGATAGGCCTCGCGCCATGCCTTGACCGGTGCGTTCTCGCTGATAGTGTCGCTGGTCAGATGACGCTCCGCATCGATATTGGCGCGGTCGAGCAACGCCGCAATCGCATCCACGTCCTCTTGAGGAATCTGAGCCGTGGGCTTCATGCCCTCCACGACCACAACACCGACCGCTGCCTGCGGAAACAGCTCCCAGAATGAATCCTCGGCAATAAAGCTCTTCATACGCTCTCCCTTCATTGTGCGCGCCCGAGTGAGGGCGCCTAAACAAAAAGCGCCCTTACAACGGCCACCTTCAAAGTCCTACGGTGCCGTCACAAGAACGCTTGCGCTGTCCCCATCCGGAGAAGGGGACGATATGTCAGGCGTATTGTAACCCGAGTCATCCACACGAGCAAAACCACCACAAAGGTGCCTGTCCCCTTTGTGGTGGATATGGACTCACGGCGAAGCTAGTGGCGGAGTCCCAGCAGGCCGCGGCCGCGATGACGGGCCTCGGCGGACACCTGGGCGTGCGGGCCGGCGGCTTTGACGGACTCGGGCAGGTGCGAGTACTTCTTCTCGAAGTTCTCCTCGAACATCACCGCCAGGTTGTGCGCGGCCTCGTCGTAGCGCGCGGTGCTCTGCCAGTATTGGCGCGGCACCAGGATGCCATCGGGCACGCCGTGGCACGTCGTGGGAATGTCGACGTTAAAGATGTCGTCGTGCACGAACTCGCTATCCTCGATGGTGCCGTCGAGGGCGCGTGCGACCAGCGAGCGCGTGTAGGCCAGCTCGATGCGATGGCCTACGCCGTAGCCGCCGCCGATCCAGCCGGTGTTGACCAGGTACACACGCGTGCGGCCGTCGGCAATGCGCTCGCCGAGCATCTTGGCGTAAACCATGGGGTCGAGTGGCATAAACGGCTCGCCGAACAGCGAAGAGAACGTGGGCGTGGGCTCGGTGACGCCGACCTCGGTGCCGGGAATCTTAGCCGTAAAGCCCGTCACAAAGTGGTACATGGCGGCGTCGGCCGTCAGACGCGAGATGGGCGGCAGCACGCCAAAAGCGTCGCAAGTCAGGAACAGCACGACACTCGGAGTGGTGCCCATGCCCTTAGTCCACGCATTAGGAATGTGCTCCACGGGATAGGCCACGCGCGTGTTGTGCGTGATCGAGATGTCATCGTAGTTGGGCTTGCGGTTCTCGTCGAGCACCACGTTTTCGCAGATCGCGCCAAAGCGGACAGCGTTGAAGATCTCGGGCTCGTGGAAGGCGTCCAGCCCCTCGCATTTGGCGTAGCAGCCACCCTCGATGTTGAAGATGCCCATGTCGGACCAACCGTGCTCGTCGTCGCCGATCAGCAGGCGCGTGGGATTGGCCGAAAGCGTGGTCTTGCCGGTGCCGGACAGGCCAAAGAACACGGCAGTCTCGTGCGTGACGGGATCCATGCTGGCCGAGCAGTGCATGGGCAGCACGTCGTCCTCGACGG
>DBEWTR010000019.1:0-3435 GCA_048205775.1 Collinsella sp.
GAGCATGGCCACCGGACCCATCGAAACACATCTCCACCGTTCCTTCAACTGGGAAAACGGCGCCCCCGGGGCCCGGATGGGGCCTCGGGGGCGTTCGGCTAGCTGCGGGAACGGCCTGTCCGCCTAATGTGTTCGGCTGAGATCGGAAATCAACCCCTAGTCATTGGGGACGTCCCCAATGACCACATGAAAGCGCCCCCAAGCGGATGTGCTTGAGGGCGCTTCTTGCTTGACTAGCTTTCGATATAGTCTTTGAGCTTGCTGCTGCGGCTCGGGTGGCGGAGCTTGGCCAAGGTCTTGGACTCGATCTGGCGGATACGCTCGCGCGTGACGCCAAACTCACGGCCGACTTCCTCGAGCGTGCGGGGATGCCCATCGACAAGGCCAAAGCGCAGCTCGATAACCTTGCGCTCACGATCGGCAAGCGAGTCGAGCACCTGAGTGAGCTGCTCCTGCAGCATGGAGAAGCTGGCGGCATCGGGCGGAACGATAGCCTGGGAGTCCTCGATAAAGTCGCCCAGCTGGGAATCCTCTTCCTCGCCGATGGGGGTCTCAAGCGACACGGGCTCCTGCGAGATCTTCTGGATCTCGCGGACGCGGTCGGCGCTCATGTCCATCTCGGCACCGATCTCCTCGGGGGTCGGGTCGCGACCCAGGTCCTGAAGGAGCTGGCGCTGCACGCGGACGAGCTTGTTGATAGTCTCGACCATATGCACGGGAATACGGATGGTACGGGCCTGGTCGGCGATAGCGCGCGTAATGGCCTGACGGATCCACCACGTGGCGTACGTGGAGAACTTGAAGCCCTTCTGGTAGTCGAACTTCTCGACGGCGCGAATCAGACCGAGGTTACCCTCCTGGATCAGGTCAAGGAACAGCATGCCGCGGCCGACATAGCGCTTGGCGATGGAGACGACCAGACGCAGGTTTGCGCTGATGAGTGCCTGCTTAGCTTCGAGGCCGACGTTCTCAATGCGCGTAAGACGACGCATCTCGGCACGCGTGAGTTCGAGCTCACCGGCATCGGCGGCCTCGAGCTTCTCGGTGGCCTCAAGACCGGCCTCGATCTTCATGGCCAGATCGACCTCTTCGGAGGCGGTCAGCAGGTCGACCTTGCCGATCTCTTTGAGGTACATACGAACCGGATCGCCGGTCAGCATCACCGTGGAGGCATCGATGCCACGCACGCGCGAGCGTGAACGGGACGTGCGCACGGTGCGCTTCTTCTTGCTCTTGGAAGAACCCATCTCGGCGTCGGCCTGACGGGCCATCTTGAGCTCGTGATCGTCGAGCGAGCCGGAATCGTGCTCGTCGTCGTCATCGAAATCGTCAGTATCGTTATCGTTATCGTCATCGTCGACGTCCATGGGGGCGTCGTCGTTTCCGCTCGCGGAGATAATCTGGATGCCACTATTGCGCAGCGCGGAATACACCGCGGTGAGCTGCTCGTCAGAAACATCGATATCCTTCAGGGCGACCTGAATCTCGTCCTCGGTTACCGAAGTCCTGTTTGAGCCGTTGCCCATGAGCTTTGCAACGTAGGATTCCAGCCCAGTACCCGTGCTCTCAGTCTTTTTTGGCACAGATTCTCCCTTCATAGTCCACAGGACTCAATACTTTAGCACACACATTGACGTCTATACCCAAAAAGACAACTGGATATAGGCGAGAATACGCTGGTTGACCACAACATCTAGGCCTGTTCGGTGCCCGCGGTCTCCAAACCGATCAAACGGAACGGGTCCGCCACGCCGCCGATAGACTTTTGCAGCTCGCGTTGACGCTGCGAATCCTGCGCGGCCTGCACGGTCAGCGCGCGACGGGCCTCATCATCGAGCGAACGGTCCTGGCGCAGCTTGGCCTGTGCGGCACGCATGCGGCGCTTGATGGTGTAGAGCTCGAGCGTATCAAGCATAAACACGATGTTCGTCTCGGTGGGGTGCTTGCTCGTCGCCGAGATGCGCCCGGCACTCACAAGCGTTGCCGCCTCGGGACACACCGAGCGCGCCGAATCCATGCAGGCTGCAGGATCGGTTCCCGGCGGCGTTGCCAGAACGGCCCATGCGATGGACTCGTGACGTGGGTCAACCCACTCGATAGAGCAGATGCGGTCGGCATACGTGCGGAACAGGTCGGGGTAGCTCGTGAGCATCGTCAACAGCTCGCGCTCCCCTGCCAAGGACTTGCGCTCAAGATCAGTAAGAACCATCGGCGCCGCCGCAGCCGGAGCGCCCGAACCATCAGTCACAGGCACAGCACCCATACCATCAGGCACATCGATCGGCGGCATATCGTCGACAACCTCGACCGGCGCGGCCCCATAGGCCTCGAGCGGCACATAGTCGTACGGCTCTTCCTCGACCGGTGTGGACACCGGCGGCGTCGCGCCCGATGCCCAAGCACCGCGACCGGCATCGCGAGAACCCGACGCCCGACCGCCCGCGCTACCGGACCGCTCAGTCTGTGCCCGCTGGCGCTCATAGTTCTGCTCACGACGTCGTTCCGCATCCTCGCGCTTGGCGACATCGCGAAACACACGACCCGAGCTCGCGCGCACCGTCTCCAGATCCAAACCCAGCAGATCGGCAATCTGGATAAAGTAGGTGTCGATCATATAGCTGTTGCGCAACGGATAGATAAGCGTCAGCGCATCTTCCAGCGCCTTAGCGCGACCGCCCGGCGTGGTGATGTCACTCGACTCCTGCAGCGAACGGTAGACAAAGTCCATAAGCGGCTCGGCAGCGTCGATGCGCGTCTGCAGTGCCTCGCCACCATGTGCGGTGATGAACTCCATGGGGTCGTTGCCGTCGGGGAGCACCACGCAGCGCAGGTCCATGGAATCCTGCTCGATAAACTGAATCGCGCGACGGGCGGCCTTCTGGCCCGCTGCATCGCCGTCGAACATATACACGATGCGCTTGGCAAAGCGAGTGAGCGTCTTGACGTGATGCTCCGTGAGGGCGGTGCCCAGCGTGGCGACAACGTTTTTAATCCCCGCCTCCCAGCAGGCGATGCAATCGGTATAGCCCTCTACCACGATGGCGGTATCCTGCGCGACGATAAACTCCTTGGCCCAATTAAAGCCGTAGAGGTTTCGCTTTTTATGAAACACGCTCGTCTCGGCGGTGTTGAGATACTTAGGCTGGCCGTCGCCCATAATGCGACCGCCAAAGGCAATGTTGTGACCCTGCTCGTCAAAGATGGGAAACATCACGCGGTCGTAAAAGCGGTCGGCAAGCTGCCCGCGCCCGCGACTCACGGCAACGTTGGCGTCGATCATCTCCTGCGGGGTAAAACCCGCCTGGGACAGGTGCGACACCAGCGCGTTACGGCCCGGTGCAAAGCCCAGGCAGTAGCGGCGGCAGACGTCGCCGCCCATGCCGCGGCTGGCAAAGTACTCGCGCGGACGGCCGTCCTTACCGCGCATGAGCATGG
>DBEWTR010000050.1:0-6208 GCA_048205775.1 Collinsella sp.
AGACGATATGAGAAAGCCATTGGGGTCGCCTCCCCCGCGGCGCAGCTTCTTTCCGCGGGCTCAGGGTGCCACAATGGGCTTTGAGTATCGGCCCGTGCGGTAGCCCTTACCGCACCTGCGGGGAGGAGGCTTCCCATGCCCCATGTTACCTCCATCGGACTGGACGTCCACGCGCGATCGGTCGCCGCGGCGGCGTTCAACCCCTTCACCGGCGAGGTGGTGCACCGCGACTTCGGCACCGACGCCGCCGAGATCGCCGAGTGGGCGCTCGGGTTCGAGGAGCCCAGGGCCTGCTACGAGAGCGGCCCCACCGGCTTCCACATGGCGCGCGAGCTGCGCGCCCTCGGGCTCGACTGCGCCGTGGCCGCCGTCTCCAAGATGCAGAGGCCCGCGGCGGACGCGCGCCGCAAGAACGACCGGCGCGACGCCGAGTTCATCGCGCGCATGCTCGCCACCCACAACATCGTCGAGGTCCCGCTGCCCGACGCGGCGGTAGAGGCCGCACGGGACCTCGACCGCGCCCTCGACGACGCGACCCGCGAGCTCCGCCGCTCGAGGCAGCGCCTCAACATGTTCCTGATCAGGCTGGGCCACGTCTGGGACGAGCGCAACGCCGACGGGGCAAGGAGGAAGGCCTGGACGAGGGCCCACTGGAGGTGGGTCTCGGAGATCAGGCTCGAGGGGCCGCAGCGCGACGCGCTCGAGTACTACGTCACGGCCGCCCGCTGCGCGGAATCGGACAGGCGGCAGCTCGAGAGGAGGGTCGTCGCGCTGGCGGGCACCGACCGCTGGCGGGCGACGGTGGAGGCGCTGTCCTGCATCAAGGGGATCGACACCCTGACGGCCTTCAGGCTCGCGGCGGAGGCCGGGTCCTTCAGCAGGTTCCGCTCGGCGCCGGCATTCGCGAGCTGGTGCGGGCTGACCCCGTCGGAGCACTCGAGCGGCGAGTCCGAGCGGCGCGGCGGGATAACCAAGGCCGGCAACGCGCTCGCGCGCACGGCGCTCATAGAGTCCGCATGGCACTACTCCGCGTGCTCCCCGAAACCCAAGGCCCCCGCCCCCGGCACCGACGTGCCCCCGGCGATACGCTCGAGGGCGGACGACTGCACCGCCAGGCTCCACCGCCGCCGCGAGGCGCTCGCGGACGCCGGCAAGCCGGCCTGCAGGGCCAACGCCGCCGTGGCGCGCGAGCTCGCCTGCTGGGTCTGGGAGATAGGGTGCAGGTCCGAGGGGGCCATCCTCTAGCGGGCGGCGACAACCGACTCCCGCCGGGAGGGCCCGCGCCTCGACGCATCGCCGGCGCGAGTTCACGACCTTTTTTATGGGCAGCCCCCGGGCCGCGCCCGACAAAAGACTGGATTCGCACGATCGCGCCGGACGGAGAATCGAAATGCGGTGGGGTGCGCGGACATACCGGGCTGACCGCCGGAAGCGCACCCGCAAGAGCCCGCGGATATTAGCTTGCCAGGCAAGCGTCGACTAAGCCATGCAGCGTGCGCGGGCCCTCCCGACGGGAAACGAAAAAGCCCGGTTTCAAACCGGGCTCGAACGAACATGCCTATTGACAATGGCTTTCTCATATTAAAAAAGGGCCCCAAATGGGACCCTTCTTCAAAGTCATACTGGCGGAGAGCTGGGGATGTCCGGGCATGCTGCGCATGCCCTCCGGCTTCAAAGCCTGGCGGCTTTTCGCCCACGGGCTACAAACGCTTTCGCGTTTGCTTAACGCCCGTGCCCTCTCGGGTTCGAATCCCCAGCTAACGTGGTTCAACTAAAAAAGGGCCCCTTTCGGAACCCTTCTTTAAAGTCTTACTGGCGGAGAGCTGGGGATTCGAACCCCAGATGCCCTTTTGGGGCATACTCGCTTAGCAGGCGAGCACCTTCGGCCTCTCGGTCAGCTCTCCGTAACAGCCGTTCTATAGTAACCAAACAGCCGAAGTTGGGCAAGGGGAATTTTGAGGCGTTTCCTCTTTTACCTCTCTTTTACCAGTAAACGTCTCAGTCAATCATCTCAACCTGTAACATCTGCAGGCCGTAATCCCCTCCAGATGTTACAGGTTGAGACAAAGATACAAGGACGGCCCCAGCGACAGCGCGGACAGCCCATTCTTTATTAGTCCTCTCGAACGGTCTCCAACAGATAATCGCGCATGTACGGAATTGCAAACGAAACACAGCCATAGCCCGCGGGCTCAATCAACCCCGCATCGATCAGACGCTTGCGAAATGACCCAACTTTGTTCGCCGACAAACCCATCTTCTTGGCGATATCGCCGTTGGCGATATCGACGCCCTCGCATTGAGCCATCGCCGCGAGATACTGAAACTGCCGTTCCGACACCCTGCGCAGCGCTGGGGCAATCACCATAGCATTAAAGCTATCAAGAGCCGCCTGGATACCCTTACGAGCCGCCTCTTCGCTCACGCTCTCCGCCCCACTGCGCGCAGCAACCTGCCAAGCGTAATATCCGACCAGCTGGACCATAAAGGGATAGCCTGCCGAAGCTTTTGTTAATAGCTCAGCGGCACCTTTGTCGAGCTCCTTGCCCGCTCGTCTCATCGTATCCTCAAACGATCCGCCAACTTCAAAATCGGAAAGCCGAGTAAGTTCAACATGTTTGGCTCGCTGAAGGAACGTCAACGTATCATCCACCACCACGCCATCTACCGATGTCGGCAGCCCGGCGAAAGCGAAAGCGACATTCGCTCCTTGGCGGATCAAGAGCTGCATCTCATTGCCTAGCTCGCGCATTTCCTCAGTTGAGGCATCCTGGATCTCGTCGAGCGTAATGAGCAGACCACCGCGCTTCGCAGCATCGTACATCGCCTCGCCCAGATGAGAGGCCGACTTCGACATCTCCATGGAGCCAAGGCTGACCCCTAAAATCGATGGGGAAATCGAGATTGATTCAAGACGAACGTTTCGCTGCAGAGCCTCGAGGATTCTATTGCAAAAACCAGCATTGGAGGCAACGTCAACGACCTCGAATCCTTTTTTGCGTGCAAGGTCACCCAATGCATTAAGGAGCACCGTTTTACCTGTGCCTCGGACGCCCGAGATGCGCATGAGTCGATCGGGGGCACCAGGACCATTCTCAAGAGCCTCGGCAAAGTCATCCAAAACAGTGTCCCGTCCGATAAGCTCAGGCGGATTCATGCCCGCCGTTGGCTTAAAGGGGTTAACAGCTTTCGTCATTCTGCCCTCCTCTGCTAGTTTTAACAACTTTAACAAAGTTTAGCAACTTTAGCAGAGTTTAACAGTTTTAGCAGGCTCGGCGGCTTTATGCCTTACCAATCCTGCCGGGTCCTCCCGCCCGCGCCGATACAAATAGCGCGGTGCGGCCCCTCTATATCGCCCCTACCCCAGCGAGCGGTTGAGGGAGCCGAGCTCGTCGTTACCCATGGTACGCCACATTTGGAAGATGCAACCGCGCGCCAGGAAAAAGAAGCCGTTGTCGACCAGTTGCACAGCGGCATCTGCCAGCTGATTCGTCACGGCGGACACTGGCGGCAGCTCGAGTCCGGCCTTGCGGATGGTCTCGACCGCCTCCTCGAACGTCGGAGGCTCGCTGACGCCCATCTCGTTCATAAGGCCCTGCATTTCTTCCAGCGCGCTGCTGCCCGACTCCTCGCCGCGCGGCACCAGACGGTAACAAGCCAGCGCCAGGTCGAGCTGATCGCAATTCCAATAGGCAAACGCCAAGCGATAGAACAGGTAGCCAATTGCAGAACGATCGCTGGCAATACGTAGGCCGTGGCGCGCCACCTCGATAATCTCGTCAAAGCGCTCCAGACGCGCAAGCACGTTGATGAGCGCAAAGTGCGATTGCATGGACGAGCGCGCCAGATCGTAAAGATGGCGCACCTCGGGCAGCGCTCGTTCAAAGTCCTCTTGCTCGGCATAAAAGCTGCAGATCTCGTGCTGGGCAAAGTACAGCGCATCGGGCGCACGAAGGATTCGCACAGAGCGGTCTTCTTCCAACACCGGTAGCACCATGCGCACCAGCTGGTTATCGCAAAACTGCGTTTGAACCGGACCTGTCGCCAAAAGCTCGGCGACAGTGCACTTAGCCTCCAACTCCTCGACAAGACGGGAAAAGCCTTCAAAAGCACCTGTACGGTCTACTTTTGCCTGCTCGCGCAATTCAACAACACGGGCCACGTATGAGTCATCGTCCTCTTCCATGACCTCCAACTCGTCAGCCGTATCGGCAAGCAGCAGATCGCGCAGCGCCGGCGGCAGCATGCGATGGTCATCACGCGGACGAGCATGAACCTCCGCAGGCTCAATCGTCTCCGGAGCGGTTGACTCATACGCCTCAAGCACACGCTTGCACGGCATATCGTCCATGTCCATGCTCTCAAGATCCTTGGCGACAGGCACGCAATCGGCCAGATAGGCCGCGCGCCCAAAGAAATACGTTGCAACAACGCGCTCGCCCTGCTCACTGTCGGGAGCAGCAATCTGCACATAGCAGCGCGTGATGCAGGTGCCCGCGGCAAAACACGCTGCCGCAAGCGTGAGTGCCACGCGCGCATCGTGCTCCGCGGCCCAGATCGCGCGCGTGTCCTCGTCCAGCTCGCGCCAGGCGTCATCCTGAGCGTCGTATTCACGTTGCAGCATGGCATCAACGACAGACTGCCCAAACCGAACGAGCATAATCCCCTCGGCAACGTTTGCCCGATAGGTATAGTCGAGCCGCGTGACCACGTTGAGCGCCTCAACGATTCGCGCAAAACGGGTGCGCACGTCCCACTCGCCGCCCGGCTGGCACGAAACCGTTCCCGGCTTGGCCCACGGGTTATCGCTCGAAGCCGTATCGAGCAGTCGGGGAACATCGTTGGTCGTCTTGGCGATATGCCACGCATCAAAGAGCGCGCAGCCCTCAAGGCTCGGCGAGGATGCCGCAGGGGCCAATCCGGCCCCGATGCGCTCAAGGATGCCGGAGAGGCGGTTGAGACGGCACTCGATGGCAAGCAGCATGTCAATCTCGTCCTGGTCCAACAGGCTACGATCAAAATTGAGATAGAAAATCTTTGAGCGATCAATGCGAGCCAGGCTCATCTCGGACTTAGCAGCGATGGTGCGCAGGCGGGGCAAGTCAATTTCGCTCATAAGGGCGGCGGCATAGCGCTCGATACCGCTCGGATTCTCGGCATGGTCAACGCGGTAAAGCAGCGTCTCGATAGCATCGGGGAGCGGTGCCGTGTTAAAGCCCAAAAACACCTCGACCGGCTCGGGCAACTTTACGAGCTTGATCTTGTCGACAACGTTTTGCATACCCTCGTCGAGTCCGCCGGCGTCCGCCGTGTTCACAATAGCGCTTTCGGAGTTGGCAAATATCACGTAGCGCAAGAACATCGAGGCCATGAACTCACCGTAAGGAAGGGCGCGGGTCGAATTCCATGTCTCGTGGTCGGACTGCTCGCGCATGGGGCCTTCGGGAGAGCCGGCAGTTTGCGCACACGCGCGCATTGCACCGTTGGCTTTCCTTACCATAATCTCACCAATACTGGAATCCGACTCGTCAAGGACCAGTTCCATGTCGGGATCGTTGGGCAGCGGAGCCTCGCTGACGGGGCGGTCCACCTTGTACACCTCACCCGAAACGCTTACGTAGCCCAAAAGCGACACATGACTTTTGCCAACGAACTCGACGACATAACAAGATTCATGCTGATCCTCGCCAAAGAGTTTCCAGACCACGCCATATAAGCGTCCCGCAGGCTGCTCGGGCATCGCCGGAAAGCGCTTCTTGGGATCGAGAAACCTGAGCTTGTATGTCGGACGCTCTGCCACGAAATATCACCCTGATCGGTCGTCTAGAGAAGGAGCGGTCGCGGATAGGCCGCGATACCTACTCGGAATCTTACACGAGTCGATAAGAAATCGTCCGCTTCACGCCCGCGCCTCGACCGAGGTTCGAATCCATGCAGTGCTTACGTAAAAGAAAAGCCCCCGTTGCCGGGAGCTTTAATCTCAAATGGTGCGGCGTATAGGATTCCGCGCATCCGCTGCGCGGATCCGCACCGGCTTCGCCCGCCTGCCGGCGTGCTCGCCCGCTCGCTAAAAACGCTCCGCGTTTTCTTGGCGCTCGCGCCTCGACCGAGGTTCGAATCCATGCAGCGGCGACATAAAAGAAAAGCCCCCGTTGCCGGAGGCTTCAAGTTCAATTGGTGCGGCGTATAGGATTCGAACCTATGACGT
>DBEWTR010000271.1:0-25553 GCA_048205775.1 Collinsella sp.
ACTTTGGCATGGGAGCCTCCCAACCTCGTTGCGGCGCGGCTGCGCCTATGGCACTTCAACATCATTGTCGCAGCCCCGACCCGCGGTCACGAGCGGGGGCTCCTATCTTTTTAGTGCCCTCGGATTGGGTCATAGTGTCTGGCGCCTATTTGCGCTTGTTTGCCAACGCCGCGACCATCAGAAGCCCCTAGGACTCTTGCGGTAGACGCTTCTTGCCCTTGCGGGCACGGTTTCTAAAGTTCTCGACGGCCTCTTCCATGCCCAGAGGCACATAGGCGAGCTCATCGAGGTTATCGGGCAGGTAGCAGGCTAGGCTTTGCTCCTGCGCGCGGCCCGCCGCGAGCTGTTCATCGCTGGGCTGCGCTCCAGGTGTGGCGCAAATGCCATAGACGGCGGCACCCATCTCGCGCGTGCGGCGCTCGTACTCGGTCTCGGGATGCTCGGGATGGTCGCGGCGGACGTCGTCGCTTACCCAAAGCGTATCGTAGCCGGCCGCGGCAAACTGTCCCAGGGCGTAATCGCGCAACGGCTTGCTATCGGTGCGCAGTGTGACGGTAGCGCCGGCTGAAAAGAGCGGGCGGTAGAGCATCAGATGGTCGACATGGACGAGTCGTTTTTTAGCGTACTTGGCCTTGGGCTGCGGCGTGGGAAAGTTAATGGTGATGGCATCGAGCTCGCCTGCGGCAAACAGCTGTGGCAGCGATGCGGCGCCTCGGGGCAGGACGAGTGCGTTGGATAGCCCCTGTTCGCAGATTTTCTGCGCGGCATAGGCGATGCAGATGGGCTCCTGGTCCATGCCGATAAAGAGGGTGTCGGGCTCGCGGTGGGCGCGCTCGACCAGATAGGTTCCCTTGCCACAGCCCAGATCCAGATGAAGGTGTTCGAAGGGCTTGCTGCCTGCGGGTGCACAGGCCTTGCGCCAATCTCCGACATAGGCCTCGGGGTTCGTCTCAATCGCATCGGCGTAGCGCTCCAGGCGCTCCTCGAGCACAAAGTTCTTAGGCGTGCGAACGTGGACGGCTCCCATGAGGCTCCTTGGTCATAAGTATGGAACGCATAGCTGCGCGTTCCGTCAATGGGTTGAAAAAAGGGTAGGCATAGTTTGCCCGAAAGACGCTGTGCGGCTCGACGGCGAGTCGTCGGTGCCTACAGGCGCTTGAGAATCACATAGCGATTGAGCTCGCCGCTGCGACCGTCGGCATGGAAGCGCTCAAGCTCGCGCACGGGGACCTCGCCGCTCTTGTAGAACGTACGGACGCCGCGCACCAGGTCGGTGATCTGCTGATCGTCAAAGTGATGGCAATAGCGGTAGGCGTGGCGGTCGTTTTGCCAGCCGATGAGGTGGTCGCCGGCTTCAAACTGTGCGGAATCGTAACCCTCAAACGGCGGGGTGAGCTCGGCGCGGGCTTCGGCTCGAACGGCCTTGCGCGCCATGCGCTCGTCGTTCATAAACTCCCAAAAGCTGATGGCGATGATGCCGCCCGGGCGCGTCTGCCGCACCAGGGCGTCGAGTACGCGTACGCGGTACTCGCACGACGGCACGTGGTGCATAAAGCCAAAGCAGACCGAGATGTCGGCGAGCGGGGCGTCGAAAAGCACGTCGGGCGTCTCGGCGGGGTTGAGCTTCATGAGGGCGTCGAGCACGTCGAGCTCCTGGAAGTGCAGGTTGGGAATGCGCAGGGCGTGGCCATGTGCATCGATAGCCAAATCTTGACACGAGTCGACACCATAGAACTCAAACGGGCAGCTGGCATCTGCCGAGGGGTTTGCGCCGTCGACGCCCTTGGCGGCAAGTGCGCCGCCGGCGGCAAAATTCTCGAATCGCATATTGCCGCAGGCAAGATCAAAGACGCGGACGGGATGCTCGATCGTGGCGACGTCGAGCTGCCCGAGCGCGATGTCCATGGTGCGCACCCAGCCGGGCCACGGGGCCTGGCGCGTATCGGAGAAGGAGGCGGAGTGCTCGCGATAGAACGTGTTGTTGAGCTGGATGAGCGATGAGGCGAAATCGCGGTTCACGGCGCGGAACTCCCTCCGTTGGCGGTGCGGAATTAACAATACGACCATACTACCGTTAACGCCGCAACGGGGACAACCAAGCTACGGGTCATTGCTTTGTTTGGACACATTTCCGCAGCTCATATGCACCCGCAACCGCCGGTTGTCAAAAATCTCACTAGAATAGGTGGCATGCTTTTGGCGGTGGCGGATAGATTTTTAACTGAGCAAGGCGCCTTAAGAACAAAAACGGTCCGGCGGCACGGCTGGCATCACATAGGAGGAACCATGAATGTAGAAACTGCGCAGCGGCTCGCCGACCTTCGCCGAAGCAAAGGCTTTAGCCAAGAAGGGCTGGCACGAAAGCTGGGACTGTCGCGCCAAGCAGTCAGTAAATGGGAGCGCGCGGAGAGCTCGCCCGATACCGAGAACCTGATCTCGCTCGCCAAGCTCTATGGCGTGAGCTTGGACGAGCTGCTCAATCCGAGCGATGAGATCGAGGACGATATCGAGTTTGAGAGCGAGGACCGCGCTCGTCAGCGCGAGGCCGAGGCAGCAGAGCGTGCTCGCACCCATGAGGCGGCGGCGCGCGCTACCGAGGCGGCAACACAGGCGAGTGACGCCGCCGCCAAGGCGGCGCAAGCGGCAAGCTGGAGTGCGCAGGCCGCCAATGCCGCTACGGCGCAGGCGACGAGTGGCAGCGCAGTTGGCTCGACTCCGGTGAAGGGCCCGTTCCAGTCGTTCCCGTATTGGGCCGTGTGCTGGCTGCTGTTCTTTTTGCTGATGTTCCTGTTTGGTGCCGGCCCCTTTGCCGCACTGATCTTCTTTACGATTCCCATCTATCACTGGGTGGCGCGTGCGCTCGATGGCGATTGGGCGCGCGGGGATATTCAGGTTGGTTCGGCGTCGGTGGCGGTCAAGGCCCAGGGGAAGGATACTTCTGCGGAATCTGATGCTGACGTGGCTACCGCGACTACCGCTGAGCCGATTGCCAAAGAGAGTGATGAATGATGAAGCTTTCGCATGAATCCAAGGTGCGCTTGGGCGTTGGCATCGGAGCGTTCGTGCTCATCATCGGGCTTGTCTTTGGCATTTCGCGGACATTGATTCATTTTGATGGTCCGTGGGATCTCGACGATGTTGTATCCGGCTTCTCTGGTATGGACGATGCGGTTGACGAGGACGATCTTTTGGATGGCGGTAACTATTCCGCTCGGCCTCAGCAGCTTTCGAGCGAAACCTTTGATGCCGACGCGTTCACATCGCTTGACTTGGACGTGACGTCGGGCACGGTCGAGGTCAAACACGTCTCCAGCGGGCCAGTGCGCGTAATTGAAAGCGGTCGCGTGGCAACGGGGACCGTTGCCTTCGATGCGGCAACCCAGAACCTGGCCGAAATCAAGGGCTCTACGCTCAAGATTCGCCAGTTCGATTGCGATGACGAGCGCGCCATTGACCGCACGGTTACCGTCGAACTGCCGCGCGAAGTTGCCGATAACATGGTGGGCATTACAGCGAATGTAGGATCGGGTGACCTGACGGTCGCGGGCATTGCGTGTCATGACCTCAACCTGACTTTGGACTCTGGAGACGTTGAGTTTACGGGCACCGTGACCGATACCCTGAATGCCGAGGTCGGTTCGGGCGATGTGACGTTCGAGCTCTACCAGGCCCCCGCGAAGTCGATGGACGTGAGTGTGGGCTCGGGCGATGTGGAGATGACGGTTCCGAACTCGACGGGCTTTAAGGCGAGCCTCACCTTGGGCAGCGGCGACTTTGAGAGCGATTTCCTCCCGCTTGGCTACGACGGCGAGACCATTTTGAATCTTGAATTCGATAACGGCGATAAGTCTGCTACGTATCGTTTTGAGGTCGGTTCGGGCGACATGTCGTTTGATCCGGAGTGACATGCGGTTTTCGGAGATCGGTACATATAGGCATGCTCTTTGATGGAGGCGCCGGAGCCGTGACGGGCTTCGGCGCCTTTGCCTTTACAATGGGGACATGGAACAGATTATCTTGAACATACTCGAGGCTCTGCGTCGCGGCGAGACCGTGGACGACAAAGCGCTCGTCAAACTGATACATGCCGAGGCGCGCCGTGAGGGTGCCGACAAACGCGATTTGGCCAAGCGCCGTCTGCTGCCGTTCTACCAGCGGGTTAAACGTGAGGAGCCGGTTCGGTGGGCTGCGTGGAATGTCGATTCCGATCTGGAGCGTCAACTGCTGCAGGTCCTGCGTATGAAGCCGCGCCGAACGGCCTCGGGCGTGGCGACCATTACCGTCATTACCAAGCCCTGGCCATGCTCGGGCGATTGCCTGTTTTGCCCCAACGATCTGCGCATGCCCAAAAGCTATCTGCACGCCGAGCCGGCGTGCGCCCGTGCGGAGCAAAACTGCTTCGACCCGTATCTGCAGGTGAGCGCTCGTCTGACCGCGCTTTCGCAGATGGGACATGCGACCGACAAGATAGAGCTCATTGTGCTCGGCGGTACCTGGAGCGACTATCCGCAAGGGTATCAGACGTGGTTTATGTCGGAGCTTTTCCGTGCGCTCAATGACGATGCCGTCGCCGGTGTGGCGGCAAACCCCATGTTGGCGCGTCCGGGCATCAGCCGTGCCGAGGCAGGGCGCCTGCTCGATGACGCTCCCGCCGATGCCCTGCCGCCGGTGGTAACAGAGCGCCGCGAGCGCTATCGGGCTGCCGGCATTGCGACCGACGAGGCCGAGCTTGCGAGCGGCGTTGCCGACGAGCGGGGGCGTGTGGATGCTGTCGTTGGTGGCTATAACCGCGCAGTGCGTCGTCTGTACGGCCCCGGTACGCCATGGGGCGAGGCTGCCGAGTGGCAGACGGAAACGATGGAGGAGCTTGAGCGTCAGCAGCGCATCAACGAGACGGCGAAGCATCGCGTGGTGGGGCTCGTTATCGAGACCCGCCCCGATGCCGTGACGCCACAGGCGCTCACGCTCATTCGTCGTCTGGGCTGCACCAAGATTCAGATGGGCATCCAGAGCCTCGACCAGCATTTGCTCGATATCAACGAGCGTCGCATTTCGGTGGCTCAGATCGAGCAGGCGTTTTCGCTTGCGCACCTCTTTGGCTTTAAGATCCATGCGCATTTTATGCTCAACTTATTGGGCGCCACACCCGAGGGGGACAAGCGCGACTACGAGCGCTTTATGACCGAAGGGGCCTTTATGCCCGACGAGGTCAAGGTCTACCCGTGCGCGCTCATCGAGGGCTCGCGTCTGGTGGGCTGCTATGAGCGCGGCGAGTGGCGTCCCTATACCGAGGAAGAGCTGCTCGATGTGTTGGCCGACGACATCGTGGTGACGCCGGCGTTCTGCCGCATCAGTCGCATGATCCGCGACTTTAGCTCCGACGACATCATGGTGGGCAACAAGAAGCCCAACCTGCGTCAGCTCGTTGAAAACCGCTTGTCGGCTCGTGGGGAAGGCGCGACAGTGCGTGAGATTCGCTATCGCGAGATTAGCACGGCGGGCGCCGACTTGCATGAGCTGACCCTTGACGAGGAAGTGGCGTACGAGACGCCGGTGACGCACGAGCGCTTTTTGCAGTGGGTGACGCCGCAGGGCAAGATCGCGGGCTTTTTGCGTCTGTCTCTGCCCGATCGTGCTTTTGTTGCCGCGCATGCGGATGAGTTGCCGACGACACCGGACGAGGCGATGATTCGCGAGGTGCACGTGTATGGCATGGCGGCGCGCGTGGGAGATCAAGGCCAGGCAGCCCAGCACCATGGATTGGGGCGTTTGCTCGTAGAGCGTGCGTGCGAGATTGCCCGGGATGCGGGTTATACGCGTATCAACGTGATTAGCGCAATCGGTACGCGCGAGTACTATCGCCATTTGGGTTTTTGCGACCATGGACTCTATCTGCAAAAGGAGCTCTAGATGAACAAGCCGAGTGTTTCTGCTGGCGTCGTTGCCGGTGTTGCTCTGGGAGCCGCGGCGCTTGGTGCGGCCGCTGTCGCTGTTCGTGCTGCCTGTCTGCAGGTTGCGCGAACCCGCAATGGGTTGGCGCGTGTGAAACGCGTGCACGATGAGGGCGGCGACGAGATTCGCGTGTTGGTGCAAGGCAGCGTCTACCAAAGCGCAAGTTACGTTGGTGAGCGTTGGGCGGAGCCCGTCTTTGCGTACTATCGTGCGTTTGACGACGTGTTTGAGTCCGAGGATGCGATGCGTGATGCTTATGGTCACGGTATCAACCGCATGCTTATGCTGGGTGGCGGCGGGTTTGCCTATCCCAAGTTCGCGCTGATGTCGCACGAGGGCTTGCGCATGGACGTCATCGAGTATGACGGAGAGATTACGCGCCTGGCGCGCCGCTGGTTCTATCTGGACGAGCTGGAGTGCACGGCGGGCGATCGCCTGCGGGTGATAACCGCTGAGGCTCGCTCTTATCTGGGCGTGACGAGTGTTGGTCATCGTCGCTACGACGTGGTCGTGAGCGATTGCTTTGGCGGTGCCGAGCCCGTACGCGAGCTGGCGACGGTTGAGGCGTTGCGTTTGGTGCGGGGCAGCCTAAATTTCGGTGGCGTCTACGTTGCCAATATCGTAAGCACAAACGAGGGGAGCGATGTGACGTTCCTGCGCGACTGCGCTGCCACGGCACTCGAGGTATTCGCCCATGTCTGGGTGGTCCCCTGTGGCGATGCGGAGTTCGGCGGCGAGGAGAACTACCTGCTCATCGCCAGCGACGGCGACTATGTCTTTGCCGAAGCCGTGCCCTTCGACGCCGACTTCCTCGGCACCGCCCTTCACGACAAGTAAGTCTCTCCGTCCCAAAAAGACTGGTCTTAGGCGTGGTCGCGCCAGCTGAGGACGCGCTGCTTCATGCCCTCTATGTCGAGCACGCCTTCGGCAAAGCCCTTGCGCACGAGCTCTTCGGGAACAAACTCGTCGTAGCGGTCAAAGTAAGGCACCTCGCCAGGATAGACGAGCTCGATGGGATCGAAGTCTTTCTCGGCCTCGGCGGCGAGTACCTCAAAGAACGTCTCCTCGTCGGCCTTCATCTTAAACTGCATAAAGTACGGGCGTGACGGGTCGAGTCCGCGAAGGCCCAGCTCCGCGGCACATTTAATCTTGAGCATGCGCTCGAGCGCCAAAAAGGCGTAGCTTCCCAACCAGGGGAAGAGCACCCAGGTGTCGCCGCCCAGGTTAATGAGCGGCTTGGTTCCCGCGCCCGAAATCTCGGCGGTATGACGAGCCTGCGCAAGGCGGGCCCGTGCGTTACCCATAAGGTACGGATATGCTGCGTGCTCGTTGAGCGCCTTGCGCATGCGCTCGAGTACGTGTGTATTGATATCACCGGGGCAGTCGCCAAAGTAGGCCGGCACCCGGCCCTTGACCTGCGTGGCAAAGACGGTGTGGCGCTTCCAGTCCACTTCCTCGACAATCCAGCAGTGTCCGGCGATGGCGATGCGCTCACCGGGCGGTGGCGGATTGACGATCGTGCCCAACTCGGCCGACTCACTGCGAACGGTGAACTCCTCGTTTTCCTGGAACACAGCGTAGAACTTAAAGTTGTTAATGATGCGCTCGCCCGCGAGGCCCACGATGAGCCCGCCGCCCTCGGTGACTTGGATATGGTCGATCTTAATGAGGTGACGCAGCAACACGCGATAGTCATCGGCCGAGATGCGATGAAAATAGCTGAGTGTGAGCACGCGCTGGGCAAGCTCTGCCGGCGTGAGTTCGCCGGTGCTGGCAAGCGTCGACATAGTCTGGTGGTAGAGCAGGCTGTAGGGGAGTCTATCGAGTTCGGGTGGCTCGCCCCACTTTTCCTCGCGATAGAGTTGTACGAGCGCGATGCCCTGCAGGAGCTTCCACGGAATGGTCTCGGGCATCATCGTGCGCGGCTCGGGTTCTTCCTCGCGCATGACAAACCACATCTCGGGCGGAAGATCGCGGCGCCCCGTGCGGCCCATTCGCTGCAAAAAGGAGCTGACGGTAAACGGTGCATCGATCTGGAACGCGCGCTCCAGACGGCCGATATCGATACCGAGCTCCAGTGTAGATGTGGTGACGGTTGTCTGTGCCTGCTCCTCATCGCGCATGAGCTCTTCTGCCGTCTCGCGCAGCGATGCTGAAAGATTGCCGTGGTGGATGAGAAAGCGGTCGGGCTCGTGCCGGCTCTCGCAGTAGCTGCGCAGCATGGAGCACACGGCCTCTGCCTCCTCGCGCGAGTTGGCAAAGACCAGGCACTTGCGGCCGCGTGTGTGCTCAAAGATATAGCCCATACCGGGGTCGGCGTTGTCGGGCGCCGTGTCGGTGGGGTTGAGAAGCGCCTGCTCGGTCGCTCGTGGGATGTCGACTTCGCCCTCGGGGGCCGAGGAAGTGCGACGGTCTTTGGGAGCGGCTTTGCCCCGTGCCCGTTCGCGATGTTGACGGCGCTCCTCTTGTGTGAGCTGTCCGCTGTGACGCATGTCTTGGGCGCCGGCGGGCAGTGCCGCGGGTGCCGCCGCCTCAATGCGCTCGCACGCAAGCACTTCGGCCTCTTGAGGACCCGTGCTCTCGAATCCTCGTTGTTGCGCCTGAGGACCCGAGTTGTAGAAGTGCTCCATGGAGATACGCCACACGCGGCGCGGCTCCTCAAAGCGGGGGATGATGCAATCGCGTCCTGTTCCCTGCGAGAGGAAGGCACCCGTACGCTCGGGGTCACCGATGGTGGCCGAAAGGCCGATGCGGCGGGGCTGCACGCCTGCCATGCGCGAGAGGCGCTCGATAAGGCAGAGCGTCTGACCGCCGCGGTCGCCGCGCATGAGCGAATGGACCTCGTCGATGACCACGTAGCGCAGGTCGCAGAACATGCGCGGGATCGCCATGTGCTTATGGATTAAGAGCGCCTCGAGTGACTCGGGCGTAATCTGCAAGATGCCGCTCGGTTTTTTTATGAGCTTAGCCTTGTGCGACTGCGAGACATCGCCATGCCAGTGCCAGACAGGGATATCGGCCTCTTCGCAGAGGTCGTTGAGACGGACGAACTGATCATTGATGAGCGCTTTGAGGGGGCCGATGTAGAGGGCGCCTACGCTCGCGGGCGGGTTCTCCCAAAACTCGGTCAGGATGGGAAAGAAGGCTGCCTCGGTTTTGCCGGAAGCCGTGGATGCCGTCAGGAGCACATTATCTTGCGTGTTAAAGATGGCGTCTGCCGCTGCAACCTGGATAGAGCGCAGACTCTCCCAATCGTGGGAGTAGATGAAGTCTTGGATAAACGGAGCATATCGGTCAAAGGCGTTCACGGGGCCTCCTCTCAAATACGAATCTCTTAACGCGGTGAGCAGTGGCTCGCTACATTACTGTCTCGACGTTTGCCCAGATAAAACCTACCAAAATAAACCTGTCCCTTTTTGGCAGGTTAGATGGTGAATTCGGCGAAGTTACGGTCGCCACCTGCGGTATCGGTGTCGCCTGTTGCGGTTGCTGGCGCCAGCGCGTCACCGCCGACGCTTTGTAGTAGCTCGGCAACGTTGGCATCGGGGTTCTGGCATAGGATGTCGAGCAGCTCGATAAAGTCGCGAATGACCTCGCGAGGCGTCAGGTGCGTATCGGCTCCCACGCGGCCAAACTCAATCTTGAGGAAGTCCACCAAGTCGTTCTCGGTAAGCGTGGGCGTCCAGCCAAAGTAGCCGGCGTGAATTTGCATGAGTTTTTCGATCAGCACCAGTAGCTCCTCGTAGGTGAGCGGCTGCAAGCGGATGATGGGCGCGAGCATGTCCTTAAGGTCCTCGCGTGCAAAGCGACCCTGAGCGAGCCGGCTGCGCAGAGCCTCGTAGGAGAATACGCCGCGACGGCGGTCCTCGATGGAGGTCGGCGTGCCGCCCATGATCATGCCCAAGTACTGCGCCTTGCCCTGGAGCGTGTCGTTGTACATGGTCAGGATCTTCTCGTAGTTGTATTGGCGTGTGATGGCGTTGGGAATCTTATACAGATTCACGAGTTCGTCGATGAGCACCAGCATGCCCTTGTAGCCGCTGCAGACCAAAAAGCGCGCAATGAGCTTAACGTAGTCGTACCAGTCGTCATCGCTGATGATGGTCGAGGAGCCCAGCTCGGCGCGTGCCTCACTCTTGGTGCGGTACTCGCCACGAATCCATTTGGTCACGCGGCTCATAGCTTCTTCGTCGCCCTCGGATACGGCCGCGCGGTAGCGGCGGAGCATACGGGCGAAGTCGAAGCCGTGGACCATTTCCTCGAGCGGGGCCAGTTGGGCATTGACGGCAGACTCATCGGCATCGGCACACGAGGCGACCCAGCGATCCAGGATAAGGTTGAGCGCACCGCCCTCGGGGCGCGTTTTAGTCGATATGTTGCGGATGAGCTCACGGTAGGTGGCAAGGCCCTGTCCCTGGCCGCCTTGCAGGCGGCGCTCAGGGGATAGGTCGGCATCGGCGACGACGAATCCCTCGCCCATGGCGTGCGTGCGGATGGTCTGGAGCAAAAAGCTCTTGCCGGCGCCGTAACGACCGACTAAAAAACGGAAGCTCGCGCCACCGTCGGAGATGAGACTCAGATCGGTGAGCAGGGCGTGAATCTCGACCTCGCGTCCCACGGTGATATAGGGAAGGCCGATGCGCGGGACCACGCCGCCCTTGAGCGAGTTAAGGATAACGGCAGCGACGCGCTTGGGCACGCGGGGTGCTGCGGATGCGGTATCACTCATGGTCTAGGTATCCTCTCACGTCTGCTTCGTAGTCCTCAATAATCTGCGGCCCTGCCGCGCTAAATTCAATTACGGTGTCGCCCACCAGGTCAAAGAGCGCCTCGTTGATGGTATCGACGAGCATGTCCTCGCTCTGTCCCGAGTGCGCCACTGCCGATGTCGCTTGCGCTGCGTTTTGCTCGAGCAGTGCGCGAAGGAAGGCATCTGCGGCGGGCGCGAGTTCGTTTGTGGCGTCAGCGGGCGCAGCAGCTGCGAACGCGGGCGTCGGCGCGAGAAGCGGTGCCACGACACCAAACTGTTCGGTGGATATGGTCGGCTCGTCGGTCAAGTCCTGCCGAATGGGTGCCACGACCGGTTCGACAATCGCGTCGGTTACGGGCTCGGCTTCCGGTTGCCCTGAGTCCGCTGCCTCGGCTTCTGCGGATGCGTCGTCCTCGCGTTCCTCATCGATCAAAAGCGCTTCGCGCGTTTGCGCAGCGGCGCTCCGAATGTGCCCCAGCTGAGTCAGGTCGATATCGATCTTGACGGGCTGGTGTGCGGCGTCCCACGAAAGCCATGCCACAATCTCGTCATCGATAATCTTGGCCAGATATTTGGGGACCTTTTCTTCCTTAAGGGGATGGGCGGGGTCCAGCGCCAGGCGCAGGCGTTGGTCGCAGGCGCGCATCATTTCACCGAGCTTGCTGCTCTTTTGCCTACTACCATGGATACGCATACATTCCCAAAAGCCGTGTTGGCAACGGTAGATATGGATGGGATCCAGGCGGTATTCGCAGTTCTCGTGGCGCTCGGGCGCAAAGAATACGGCCGAGGCAAACATGGTGTAGGGCATGGCCGTCTCCTCCCCAAACAAGCTCGCTACGATGCCGGTCTTTCGATGCGTGTCGTAGTAGCGCGCCATGCGGACATACGCGGCGCATGCCACGTGGCGCAGATCGCGGTGGTGGCTGCGGTCGAGCCGCGAGTTACTTAGGTTGTACGTGGAGAGGGCGTTGATGGCGGCCATGAGTCGCTCCTCGCGCACCTCATCGGGCGGAAGGGGGAGCGTGGGCTCGGAGGTTTTGCGACGTTTGGGGGTCTGGTCGGACGGTGCCGGTGCCGGTACAAGGTCTCGTGCCGCGCGCCGCAGCTCGATAAGGGCGTTATCGAACATGACGGTTTTAGAGTCGCGGAGCAGCTTGGGGTCGAGCCCATGGAATACGGCGTAATCCTGCAACCACACGCGTGCAAACCGATCAATGCCGGGCTCGAAGGCGCGATAGACATCCCAAAAGGCCTTGATCTTGTTAAAACCGTCGAGCGGGTCATCTACGCCAATGCCGCAAATCAGCTCATAGAGATACAGAAAGGCAAAGGACGTAGACGTTTCCTCGACGGTTCCGCGGCGCACTTGGGCACGCCAGGTAAAGTAGCCGCGCAGCTGCCGGTCGCTCATGGCGTTGTAGGTGGGAAAGTACGACTTAAAGGTGCCGTTGTAGGGACAGTCGTCCTCAAAGTCGGCCATCAGCAGGCCCTGGCGGTAAAAAAGCTCGGCTTCCGAAAGCCAGCGGCCCGCACCGCCCTTGGGGTCATCCTGCCAGCGCGATATCTCGCGCATTTTACGGTACTGGTCGGGGAGGAAATTCTGCATCTGTCGGCCGGTTTTGAGAATCGGCTCGTCTGCGTAGATTTCGTTTGAGAAGCGGGTGGACTGATGGGTCCGGGCCTCGGCCATAATGCGCTCGATGAGCATCTTGATGTCCTGGTCGGCCACCGCTTCTCCTCTCCTAACGCAGCTACGGTGACCTCATATCATAGCACAGCATCAAACAGATGTTCGAGATACCGCTGCGTTGATAGATTTAGAACAGGAGGGCGTAGATGACGGCGATGACGACGGAGGGGAGCATATTGGCCGTGCGGAAGGTCTGAGGACGGATGAGGTTGACGCCGACGCAGAAGATGAGCATGGAGCCTACGAGCGAAAGGCTGTCGAGGGCTGCCGCGGTCATGATGGGGGAGAGCGCGCCGGCAAACAACGTGATCGTCCCCTGGAACACGGCGACGGGCAGGGCGGAGAAAATGCAGCCGCGGCCAAGCGACGCCGTCATGGTGCAGACGATGATGCAGTCCAATGCGCCTTTCAAGGCAAGCGTTGACCAGTCACCGAGCAGACCGTCCTGAATCGAGCCCACGATGGCCATGGCGCCGATGCACACCGTGAGCGATGTCGAGACAAAGGCGTTGGTGAACTCGTTGTCACCCTCGCTGCCGGTTTTTCGCTTGAGCCATTCGCCAAGGTTCTCGATGGCGGCTTCCAAGTTGACGGCCTCGCCGATGAGCGAACCGAGCGCAAATGAGACGATGAGCATGGTGGTGCCGGTGGTCGCTAGCGCCTTCCCATCGATAAGGAGCATCTTTTGCATGGTGCCGCCAAGGCCGATAAACAGGACGCACAGCCCCGATGCTTTCATGAGCGTGTCTTGGATGCGCGGTGTGATGAAGCGGCCGCCCGCTAATCCCAAAAGACCGCCCGCAGCTAAAAGCACAACGTTGATGATTGTTCCCAAGCCCGGCATGAGCCCTCCTGTATTGATGCCAACGTGGCAATCGTAGCAGAACGAAATGCGAGGCACATCGCGACTCATCTAATACGTTATATAAGTGGTGTTAGGAATGATGTGCAGCATTTAAGCCTCAGGTGGTTGTCGGGACATAGGGATAGTATTCAAAGCGCAGTGTCATAAGCCGCTGCGGGGATTCAATAGCCGCGGCGATGATATTGGCATCGCGGGCACGATCAAACCCTTCGAGTTCGATCTGATACGAGACGTCTTGCATAATGTCCAGACGTCGCCAGGCTAGGAGTGTGTCGCCATCGAATTCCAAGGTCTTGCCTCCGTCTGGAGCAACGGCGTATAGACGCAGCTTGGCGGTGGTTGCAGGGTCGACAACCGTGACCTTTTTAATTTCGTTTCGAGTATTCTTGGCGCCCAACAAGGTGAGCAGTGTTGGGGCCACGACCTCGCCCGATGGCAAAAAGACGACTTCGATGGATTCGGGAAATGCGATGATGGCCGACTTGCGGACGGGCTGATTGGCGGCGGCAACTTCGATGTTCGCAGCGTCGATGACCTCCGTGTGGTCGAGCGCGGCAAGCACGCAGCAGTTACCTTCATCGATCTCTTGAGGATCAGCAAGCCCCAGACTGTCCGCGAACTCGGGATCGTTTGGATCGGCAGCGGGCTCATTCGGCGCTTCGAAAGAAGCTGGGACGCTGTTTGTCGGCGACAGCGTGTCGCCCGCACCTGCTTCTTTGTCCGCGCTCTCTTCTTGTATGGTTGCGTTGATGGGTTCGTCGTTTGGGGGGAGCGTCTTGGCGTCAACCGCGGAGGGGAGAATTCCGATGGCTCCGGATCCGTTCCACTCCATTTCGAGAAGCGCCGGGTCGGCAAGAATGCGTTGCCTGCTTTGCGCGCGGGCATCGATTTCAATAGGGCCTGCCTCTATCCCTCGTGTAAGGCTGAGTGATCCGGCTGGCTTCTCGAAATGAGCGTCTGTGTCTTTGGTACTGACGGCGTAGAACAGCAGGGACGCTTCTCCCGCCGCGATGGCATCGGTACCGGCTTTGGTCAGCCGCAACGATGCCGTGAATGAGAGGGTGGACTGCGTGTCGTCTGCATTCGCGGCGGCGCAGCCCAGACATATACCGCCTCCTTTCTCAAAAAACGTACCGTCGAAGGCGACCTTCGCTCCGTTCGCCGAGTCATCGACCGAAGCGATGTCGATGCGCAGCTCTAAATTGCATGGATCGCCATCTGCATCGAGCACAACCGAGCGCCACGTGCAGACGGCGCACCCCGCCTGGGAGCCGTTTGCCTTGTTCGAACGATTGATATCCACGACTATCGAGCCGTCCGTATTACGACGAAGGCATCCCGAGGTTGAGATTGCGGCCTGTGCGATCGAAAAACGCTTGCACGCAATGGCGCTCGACGGATTTGGTGCGGAGCTTAGGGCCGCTGGTAAGGAGTCTGCCATGACAGAAGTCGCCCAAGCGGCGACAGGCGTTCCGGTTGCGAGCGCGCCGCAGAGTGCGACGACGGGCAAAAGGTTCTTCGATGCCATGGGGTCTCCTTAGCTAATTTAGTGCGGCCTGTTCATGTTTTGTTTCTGGCTGTGTTTGATGTGCAGACCGAGGCCGGCGGTTCCCGCGCCTGCTGCTGCGGCGCCTGCTGCCAAGAGCCATCGTTTGTCGCCTGTCTGCGCCAACGGTTCCTCGCGGTCGCTGCGGTCGAGCTCCGAGAGGTCGACCGTCACTTGCGTGGCGGCCTGCGCCTGTTCTTGCTGGGCAAAGGCCATGGCTGGCCCAAACGCTAGGATGCTGACGGCGGCGGCCAGGGCGACGGCCTTATGCCGTGTGCGCACCGGGCTCGACCGTCCAGGTGATCGTTGCAACCTGATCGCCTTCGCCGGTTACGCGGAAGATGTCGCGCGTGACGCGGGCGACGTTTCCGCTTGTCTTGAGCTTAATTTTGTCCGTGCCACCGGCAATGCCCTGGTAGCCCATGTCGAAGGCTGCATTCTTGGAAAGATCGAGGCCCGTTCCCTGCATTGCGGCGCTGGCGTTCTGGAGCGCGCCGTCGGGGCCGACCTTAAAGTCGATGGAGTTCTGCGCGGTTCCGGCCTTGGCGTCGGCGGCAATGGTCCAGGTGTTCATGGCGTCGATCTTCATGTTGGTGACATGGATGCCGTAGGCCGAATGATTGTCGATGGTGGTCGCGTCTTCTGAGGGGCCCTGAAGCGTGCCGTCGGCCTTGGCGACGAAGGGAATAACCGTCGGAACTTTGAACTCAACGTTGTCGATCTCGGTCCTGACCATTACCTTCGTGGTCCCAACGCGCCCGGCTGCCATAGCTGGCGTCGGGGCGGCGCCCATTGCGAGTGCGAGCGCGAGCCCTGCGCCCACGACGAGCGCTCTGGCTCCGTTCATGTTCCTGGTGATGTTCATGGTCGTTCCTTTCTATTCGCCGCGGGCTGTCCCCGCGATGATTGGACGAATGCTGGTGAATTGCGTGCGGTGCCGCGTCGGCCGGAAAGCTAGTTCTCGGCTTGCTCAACCCGTACCTTGACACGTGTCGGATTGCCGTGGCTGTCGAGGGTCTTGGCATCGAGTGCCTGGATCTCGATGTACGCCTCGCCTTCTTTGATGTCGCCGGCGGGGCACGTCTCGATTGTCTTGCCGGTCTCGACCACACCGGATTCGTACATGGTCTCGTCGTTTTGGATGACGCGGAATCGCTGGGGAAATATATTGTCTTGGACGTTTTGCACGTTGACGCGCAGCTTGCCGTCCTCCTGCAGCTGAGCGACCGGTGCGACCGAAATCGTCATCATGTTGTCGCGGACGATGGCGTCGAGCTCATCTTGGATTTCCTGACGCGTTTTGCCCTCGGCCGTCGTAACCGAAGCGCCCGCCTCGGGTACGGGCTGCGACTGCCAAGCGTATAGTCCTACGGCGACAAGGGCACAGACGATGGCCAAGCAGGCAACGATGAGCTTCTTGCGACGACCCGGGCCTGCAAAGTGGGGTGGCTTCTTCGCGCTCATGCGGCATCCTTGGCGGTATAGATGCGCGCAAAGGTGGACGGGTTCGCTCCAAAGAGCATGTGAAGCATCAGGCGGCGTGAGTAGACAAGCTCGTCGAAGTCGGGAGGGAGCTCGATGTCGTGGATATGCGCGATGCGGTGGGCGAGCGCCGAGAACGACTCGGGGTCGCAGATCACATCGGTGGTAACGTGGTAGACCGTCGTATCGGGGAATGCCTCTTCGTCGAAAGGCAGGAGATGGGGATCGTCGTCGACTTCGATGGCGATGCCGTACTGGGGCCAGTAATATGCCATGGGAACCTCCCTGCTTCTGGGGCCAAAACTTCTGTCGGTTTTGGCTGTCGATGCCGACGGTATCAGCCACTACTTGACCAATTGCTGACCAAATGCTTGACGGATTGGTGTCTCCGCAGGTAAAAGGCGGCAAAAAATACTCCAACTTTTTTCAAGCGACAATCGCGCGGTCGGCGACGGCGGGGCCATATGTGTCAAAAGCATCGTCTGCCGAGGAAATCAAGCCGCTCGCCGAATTGCACGAACGTAAAAATCGCCAATTATGGAGACGGTCTCGAACACGTCGACGAAACGATGCGATAACATCTCCCTGCAAACACTGTAGTTAGCTAAAGGGGGAGTTCGCGTGTCTGCAACCATCAAACCCTTCACCGACGAGTTCGAAGAGTATGGTCGCGATGAGTCTCGCGCATCGGGCGAGGCCTCGAGCATCTCGTTTCCGACAACGGAAGACGAGGTCCGTGCCATTTTGGAAAAGCTCCATGCCGAGCGTGTCCCGGTAACGGTTCAGGGCGCCCGAACCGGCCTTGCCGCCGGTGCCGTGCCCCACGGCGGGCATATCCTCAATACTTCCCGTATGAATCGCTACTTGGGCCTTCGCCGCGATGAACAAGGCCAATTTCTGCTGCGCGTGGAGCCGGGCGTTGTGCTCTCGGAGCTGCGCAAGCAGCTGAGCAAGAAGGTGCTGCCGACTGCTGGTTGGGACCAGGCATCGCTTGAGGCCTACGAGGAGTTCCAAGAGGCCCCCGAGCAGTTCTTTCCCACCGATCCCACCGAGGCATCTGCCTGTCTGGGCGGCATGGCGGCATGTAACGCCTCTGGTGCCCGCAGCTACGCCTACGGTCCCATGCGCCCACATATCACGGGACTCCACGTCGCGCTGGCTGATGGCGATTTGCTTGAGCTTCAGCGCGGCGAGGCTTTTGCCCAGGGCCGCCACCTGTCGCTCGTGACGGCAGTGGGCCGTACGCTCGAGCTCGATCTTCCCGGCTATACCATGCCCAAGACAAAAAATGCCTCAGGCTATTTCGTTGCGGACGAAATGGACGCCATCGACCTCTTTATCGGTGCTTGCGGCACGCTCGGCGTTATCACCGAGCTCGAGATTGCCCTGCAGGCGGCGCCTGCGGTCGTTTGGGGTGTGAGCTGCTTTTTCGATAGCGAAGACAAGGCCGTGTCCTTTACCGATTCCGTGCGTCCCGTCCTGTCCCATGCGGCTGCCATCGAGTACTTCGACGCTGGCGCCCTGGATATTCTACGTCGCCAGCGCGAGCAGTCGACGGCGTTTGCCTCGCTGCCGGCGCTCGACAAAGAGGCCAAGGTCTGTGTGTACGTGGAGCTCGACTGCGATGACGAGGCCCAGGCGACCGAGGAACTGTACCACCTGGGATGGGTGCTCGAGTTTGCGGGTGGCCGCGACGATGCGACATGGGTCGCGCGCACCGAGGTTGATCGCGAGTGCCAGCGGTTCTTCCGCCATGCGGTCCCCGAGAGCGTCAATATGCTTATCGACGAGCGTCGCCGCACGGATCCCACCATCACCAAACTGGGTTCGGACATGTCGGTGCCCAATGCACGCCTTGCCGATGTCGTGGTCCTCTATCGCCGCACACTGGCCGAAAGCGGGCTTGAATCTGCTGCCTGGGGGCACATCGGTAACAACCATCTGCATGTGAACATCCTGCCGCGCGATGCGCAGGACTACCGTCGCGGTGGCGAGCTGTTTGCCCAGTGGGCTGCGGAGGTAACGGCTATGGGCGGTGCCGTTTCTGCCGAGCACGGCGTCGGCAAGATCAAGGCGGGCTTCTTAGAGACGATGTACGGTCACGAGGCCATGGTCGAGTCGGCGCGGCTCAAGCTCCAGCTCGATCCCGACGGGCAGCTGGGTCGCGGCAACCTGTTTTCGGAGAAGCTCTTGGATGAGCTTGTCCAGAAAGGGGGCGCGTGAAGATGAGCGATTTCCATATGGTGGTGTGCGTCAAGGCCGTGCCGGGCAGCACCGAGGTCAAGATGGACCCCAAGACCAATACCATCGTGCGCGATGGCAAGCAGGCGGTCATTAATCCCTTTGATGCGAGCGCTTTGGAATGCGCGCTGGCGCTGAAGGACGACTTTATCGGCTTTGGCATGGACGTGCGCGTAACGGTGGTGTCGATGGGCATCCCCGCGACCGAGTCGCTCCTGCGCGACTGCATCGCCCGCGGTGCCGACGACGCGCTGCTGCTGACCGATCGCGCCTTTGCAGGTGCCGATACCCTGGCGACCACCTACGCCCTCAAGTGCGGCATCGAGGCGCTCGACGAGGACTTCGACCTGCTCATCTGCGGCAAGATGGCGGTGGATGGCGATACGGCCCAGATTGGTCCCGAGCTTGCCGGTGCCTTTGAGATTCCCTGCGTGACCGACGTGAGCTGCGTGCAAAGCGCGGGCTTTACGACGTGTGACTCGCTGGCGCTCGTTCACGGATGCGATGCCGGCGAGGAGACGGTGTACCTTGAGATGCCGTGCGCGATGACGACTGCCAAGGAGATTGGCCAGTTGCGTATGCCGAGTATTGCCGGTATTCGCGCGGCGGAGGAGGCGGACGTGCGCGTGGTCAGTGCCGCCGACGTGAACGCCGACCCCGCGCGTTGCGGCCTTGCCGGGTCGCCGACACAGGTCGTGCGCTCGTTTGTGCCCGACCGTGACCAAACGTGCGAGACCGTTGAGGGGACGGCGTCCGAGCAGGCGGCAAAGCTTGCCAAGATTATCGAGGGGATGGCATAGATGGGCGGACTGATTATCGATAGCGAAGCCTGTATCGGCTGCGGTCGCTGCGTTCGCGCCTGTGCCTCGGGCGGCATCGTAGTGGAAGGCGAGCGACCCAGCCGATGCGCCCGCGTAACCGACGGCTGCATCCTATGCGGTGGGTGCGTCGACGCCTGCCCTGTCAACGCTATCTCGATCGAGCGTGACGAGACCGCCGGCGCGGTTGACCTCGATGCGTATCGAGACATTTGGGTATTCGTGCAGACCGACGAGCACGATACGGTGACTCCCGTTGCCTATGAGCTTATGGGCAAGGGCCGCGAGCTTGCCGATGCTCGTGGCTGCCGTCTGGTGGCACTGGCCGGCATGGGCCCCGAGGGTTCTCTCGGTGACCTGGAGCATCTGGTTTGCGCGGGCGCCGACGAAGTCCTGGCCTGTCGCGACGAGCGCCTGCGCCAAAACGATGCGGAGGTCTACACCCGCTTGATTTGCGATTTGGTAGCCGACCGCAAGCCCGAGGCCATCCTATACGGTGCGACCGCTTTTGGCCGCGAACTGGCACCCGGCGTTGCCGTGCGTTTGCAGACGGGCCTTACGGCTGACTGCACCGTACTTTCGATGGATACGGAGACGGGACTGCTGCAACAGACGCGTCCGGCGTTTGGCGGCAACCTGATGGCCACCATTGTCTGCCCCAATCATCGTCCCCAGATGGCAACGGTGCGCCCCGGTATCTTTAAGGCTCCCGACTTCGACTACGGCCGTTCCGGCGCGATCACCCAGGTGATGCTTGCGGATGATGCTAAGGCTCGTGTCGAGATTTCGATTCCCGCCGAGGAGTGGGGGCAGCAGGCTTCGATCGCCGATGCCGAGCGCCTGGTCGTGGTGGGTCGCGGCATTGGTTCCAAGAAAAACCTGCCACTGATGCGAAGGCTTGCCGAGGCCCTGGGAGCCGAGCTTGGTTGCACGCGACCTGTCGTGGAGGCCGGCTGGTTGGAGTATCGCCATCAGATTGGCCAGACCGGCGTATCGGTTTCGCCCAAGCTTCTCGTGAGTATCGGTGTTTCGGGCGCCATCCAGCATCTTGCCGGCATCGGTGGGGCGGAGTGCATTATCGCCATCAACGAGGACCCGGATGCCCCCATTTTCGGTGCTGCCCAGTACAAGGTTGTTGGGGACGCCGTCGAGGTCGTCGAGGAGCTGCTGGCCCAGCTTGAGCGCTAGGCGCGCGCCAGCCAGTCGCGCATCTCGTCCTTTAGGCGGCTCCAGGTTGCCTGCGTGGCGGGGTCGGTAAAGGGCCGCGTGATGCCAAAGGGCGCGTCGAGCAGGCGGTGGATATCGCCCTGTTCGCGCGCCAGCGCGCGGCTTGCTGGATAGACGAGCTCAAACATAAAGCAGATGAGTCCCACCAAGAAGTCGGCGGGCTCGTTGCGTTCATCGTGTGCGACGCAGCGGTGCTCGTCAAAGGCGGCAAGTGTCGGCGACGAGAAACGGCTGCCGAGAAACGTCTTCTCGTCCACCTTGAGGATGGTGTCGACGGTGCTGTCGGCGATGGTGCGCATAATGTCGATCTTGTCACCATCGCGCACGATATCGCAGAAGCTTCGCGTGCGCACGTCGAGCTGCGCGGGTAGACGGAAATCGCTGTGATAGGCAATGCTCGCTCGGATGAGCTCATCTTCTGCCGGGTCATCGATAAAGTCGCGAATGCTCGTTACGGCGGGTGCATCGGCGGGATTCTCGCCAAAGAGGACCTCGATGCCCAGCGCCGCATGGCTCATGCTCTCGGCGTCCTTAAAGGTGTCCCAGCGTCGCAGCTGCTCAAAGCGGCCCATATCGTGTAGCAGGCCGCAAAGCCATGCCAGGTCAATATCTTCTGACGACCAGCCCTGCTCGCGCGCTACGGCATCGCATGCCTCGGCCACGTGGTACGTATGCTCGATTTTGAGCGCGATGCGTGGGTTGGTGGCGTCGTAGGCATCGGTGTAGCTTTTGAAGGCCGCGCGCGCCCGGTCTCGATCGATAGCTGTCATAATGACTTCCTAAAAAGTTGTGTCTTTCGATCCGGTGGCAATTGTAGGTGAACTCGGTTGCTGTCGGATGATGATTCTGCCGTGTCGCTACATGCGGTTCGGAGACCTTGTCAGGATGAGAAGCGTATGGTGCTCAAAATCGTTAGAACCGTCTGGCCGGTGATGCTTACCTATGTTGCAATAGGCGCGCCGTGCGGAATGATCATGGGGCAGACGGGAATGGAACCCTGGATGGTCTTTGCCCTGAGCAGCACGTTTGTGACGGGCAGCGGCCAGTTTATGATCTGCAACCTGTGGCTGGCGGGCGTACCGGCACCTTCGATTATCGCGAGCGTTGCCGCCATCTCCTCGCGTTTTGCACTTTACTCGGCATCGATCGCGCCGCATTTGAGGGGTGCTTCGAAGCGTCAGACGCTGGCTGTTGCCGCGACACTTACCGAGGAGGCATATGGCATCTCGCTTGCCAAGCTGATTGATGGGGAAGATTGGGGCCCGCGCGAGTCCTTTGTGCTCAACGTGATCCTCATCGCAACATGGGGCGTTTCGTGTACGATGGGCGCCATCGTCGGCGCCGTTGTCGATGTTCCCACCGCCATTGCAGCCTTTGTCTGCACCTCGCTCTTTATCTGCCTGCTCTTTTCGCAGCGGCTGTCGCGCGGCAACGTTGTCGCGGCGGTTTCGGGCGCGGTGTCCGTCGCCGTATGCAAGTTCTTGGGCCTCGCGAATATTGCCGTGCCGGCAAGCGTCGTGGCCGGCATTGCCATTGCGTTGGCGTGCGATGCTGTATTTGACGGAAGAGGTGCCCGCGATGCCCGTTAACGAGTTCTTGGTTCTGTGGCTGTCGTCGTGGGCTGCTATCGCGTTCTTTCGCATCGCGCCGGCGTTCGCCTTGCGCGGGCGGACCCTGTCGCCCCGCATTACCGAGGCCCTGGGCTATATCCCGCCCGCTGCCTTTGCCGCGCTGGTCGCCAACGACTTGGTGAGCCCCGGCGTGTTCGACGCGGGACTCTGGCCTGCCTTGGTTCCCTGGATTGCGGCCGCCGGCGTCGTGGCGGTGGCAATCAAGACAAAGTCGATGTTGTGGTGCTGCGTTTCGGGTATCGTGTTCTATATCGTTTTGAGCCTCGTATAGGAGCAGGACGCGTTATCGTCCCAGCTTAACGAATCGAATTTCTCACCGAGGCGGTCTGCTTCTTCTGGTACCATGGTCAAACTTTACTGTAGCAAAGCGTGACGTGGGCTTTTGTTCTGCGTCAGCGGAAATGGGGGTTTCATGGCACAGGAAGCGACCGCCAACGAGCAAAAGAAATTCAAGGTCCCGCGTATCCCGGGCGACATCATGATCTATCCGATGATCGTTGGCCTTTTGCTCAATACCTTCTGCCCGCAGGTCTTTGAGGTCGGCGGCTTCTTTACGGCTGCCTGCCGCGGCGGCTCCAACACCATCGTTGCCGCGATCTTGCTGTTCGTGGGCGCCGGCATCAGCTTTAAGTCCACGCCGGGCGCCATCAAGACCGGCATCGTCGTGCTGATTCCTAAGCTTGTAGTGGCAGCCGCGCTGGGTCTGGGCGTCGCGTACTTCTTTAACGATAACTATTTAGGCCTGAGTTCGGTTTCCATCATCGGCGGCATTACGTTTTGCAACATGGCGCTCTATACGGGCATCATGGGCGAGTTCGGCGATGAGTCCGAGCAGGGCGCTGTCGGTATCCTGTTCTTTACGGCCGGCCCCGCCGTCACGATGATCATCCTTGGTGTTTCGGGTCTCGCCAACATCCCCGTCGGCACCATCATCGGATCCATCCTGCCGCTCGTTATCGGCATGGTCCTGGGCAACTTGTTCCCGTTTATCAAGAACCTGCTGGTCCCCGGCGCCAATCCCGCGATCGCCGTTATCGGCTTTCAGCTCGGTGCGTCCATGAGCCTTTCGAGCTTTATCACCGGCGGTATTTCGGGTATCCTGCTGGGCCTCATCACGCTCTTTATCGTCGGTCCCATTACCTTTGCCTTCGAGCGCTTGTGTGGCGGCAACGGTAAGGCGGCTGTGGCATGCTCCACCATTGCCGGCACGGCCATGACCACGCCAGTCGCCCTCGCCGAGGTCGCTCCGCGCTATGCCGAGCTTGCGCCCACCGCGTATGCGCAGATCGCCACTGCCGTCATCATCACGGCAATCATGGCCCCGATTCTGACCGGCTGGGTCGATAAGAAGTTCTGCCACGGCAAAGAGGATCTGTCGGTCGAAGGCGTCGAGGCTATTGAGGAGGCCGTCGCGACCGACATCGACGGCGAGTAATCGTCGACGCGAGTCAATCAAGCCGGCGTGTGCAATTCGCGCCGTATGGGCGCCCGAACGAGAGCTGTCTTGCAGCAACGTTCGGGCGCTCTGCTATTATTCCCTTTACCCCTACGGAGTAGGGGGTGTTTATTGCCTAGGTTCGAATTGGGCGATTCTGACCACTTGGATATTGAAGGGAGGGCGTCTAGTGGTTAAGGCACTCAAGATTGAGATATTCCTGCTATGCATGATTGTTCTTATCGGACTTGCCGCGCGAAGCCGTCACTCCCTGTTCTCGAGCACCCAGCAACTTTTATTTAGCATGCTCGGCTATACGTCTGCGGCGTACGTTTTCTTCGATATGATCTGGACGCTTTCGGACGGCGTGAGCACTCCTGTAGGCATCACGGCCAACTGGATTTCCAACGCGGTTTCGTTTTCGCTGTTCGCCATCGCGTGCCTCATTTGGTTTTTCTATTCCGAGACGATGCAGGGCTCACGGCTCCTGACCACGCCCTATAGGGTGGTACTTTTAACGTTGCCAACCGCATTGGTGGTCGTGTTGGCATTTACCAGCTATTGGACGCACACTATGTTCTATATCGATGCGCAGGGCGTATATCGTCGCGGAGCGCTTTATATGATTCAGCCTATCGTTAGCTACTGCTACGTCATATATACGTCCTTGCATGCCTTTATTCAGGCTCGAAAAGTCGAAAGCCTGCAAAAGAAGGCCATTTATCGCACCCTCGCCTTTTTTGCGGTTCCCGCTCTGGTGGGCGGTACCTTCCAAGTTTTGTTTTCGGTACCGGGCCTTTGCGTCGGTATAATGCTGAGCATCCTGCTGCTCTATATCGTCTATCAGGAGCAACTGATCTCGACTGATCCGTTGACTGGACTCAACAACCGCAACCGTTTTGAGACCTATATGCTGTCGCTCTTTTCAAATGTGGATCAGGCCGAAGATGTATATCTGCTTATGATGGACGCTGACGCCTTTAAGCAGATTAACGATCGCTATGGACATGTGGAGGGCGACCATGCTCTTCAGGTTGTTGCGACGGCGCTCAAGGATGTCTGCTCACCGGCTGGTGGGTTTATCGCGCGCTATGGTGGCGATGAGTTTGTGGTGCTCCAAAAGGCAGCGGCAGAACAGGATATCATGCATCTGTGCGCGACAATCAACGACGAGCTCGCGCGCGCCGAGGTGCCGTATGCATTGCGGATGTCCATCGGTTACGCGCGGGTCGGCGATGGTATTGATACCTGGCAAAACCTGCTTCGCGCCGCCGATGCGGAACTCTACCGCGTCAAGGCCGAGAAAAAGAAAGCCGGCGTCCAGATACGCTAGAAAAAGGGCGCACGCTGGCGTGCGCGGTGGCCCTCAGCTCACCGATGTACTCCATTAAACTAAAGTATGTGAATCCCCTCTGCTAAATAAGGGCAGTTCGTTAGGCTTTTTTGGGTTTGTTGACGATGATGATGCCGCCGCAGACCAACAGCAGGGCAACGATGACGGTAACGGGGCTCGTGCCAGCGCCCTCGCCGAGCAGCAGCGCGCTCAGCAGCACGCCAAAGACGGGGTTCATAAACCCAAAGACCGAGACGCGGCTGACGGGGTTGACGGCAAGCAGGCGCGACCACAGCGAGTAGGCGACCGCGGAGATAAGCGCCATGTAGATGATGAGCGCGATGGCGGGGGCAATCGCCGTGGGGGAGAGCACGCCGCCCATTAAAAACCCGATGGCGGTGAGGACCAGGCCGCCGACCAAGAACTGCCACCCAGCAAGCAAGACGCCGTCGTGCTTGCGCGAGAAGATGCCGATCAGGCAGGTCGAAAGAGCACCCGCGACAGTGGAGGCTAGGATAAAGCCCTCGCCATCGAGCCTGAAGCCAAAGGTGCCATCTGCGCCCGAGATGTTGACGAGCGC
>DBEWTR010000053.1:0-1910 GCA_048205775.1 Collinsella sp.
CGACGATTGAAAGGCAGATTGCCGCTTAGGGGCGTTTGCAGCGTCGACTGGTTACGCGGTTTGGTAAAACCGCGTAACTAGCAAACTCGAGTCTTGCCGATCATGATGTTGAGGATCTCGACGTCGGTGTCCTTCATGCCCACGCGGCCTACGTAGCCCATGCTGGCGATTGTCTGCTCGACGGTATCCTGGATCAGGCCCTCACCGGCACGGAAGCCGCGGCCCTGCATGGCCATATCGTGGCCCAGAATCGCCGCATCAACGGCAGCGGAAATCTTGGCGGCACAGCTTGCCTTGGCGCCATCGCACACGATGCCGCCCACGTTACCGAGCGTGTTCGAAACCGTCGCGCCAATCTGCTCGCGCGTGCCACCACACAGCCAGGTAATCGCGGCACCGGCACCGCATGCGGCGCAAATAGCACCGCAAAACGCCGAGAGCGCACCAATATAGCTCTTGATATGCACGGCGATCAGATCGGACAGCATCACGGCACGAACCAGGCGATCATGGTCGCAGCGCAAATACTCGGCATACTCCATAACAGGCAGCGCGCAGGTAATGCCCTGATTGCCCGAGCCGCACACGATGGCGACCGGCAGCGCGCAGCCGTTCATGCGGGCGTCGGACCCGGCGGCCGCACGGGCACGGGCACGGCAGGCGACGTCATCGGCACGAGCGCCCAACAGCGTACGGCCAACCTCGGCGCCCCAAGCGTGCGCCAGGCCCTCGGCACTGATCGCACCGTTCAGCTCAATCTGACGCTCAACGGCAGCGCGGGCGTCCTCAATGTCACCGTCCTCGATAAAGTCGACGATGGACTCAATCGACATGGGCGTATCGGCGCTATCTGCCGCACGCTCGGCCACGACGCGCTCGGCGCAGGCGGCACACTCCCCCGCCGACTTGCCGCACACCGGAATACCGTCGAGCGTATGGCACGTAACATTGGTGTGGTGGTCGGTAATCTCGACGACCGCGGTATGGCCCCCAGCCGTCGCAGTCACCTTGATGTAGAGGTTGGGCACTCCCTCGACAAGCGACACATCGCAGTAGCCGGCGTCAGCGAGGAGCTCGGCCACGCGAGCGCGGTCTTCATCGTTAACGCTCTCGAGAACCTCGAGCGCGCTCTTAGCGTCGCCGCCCACGGCACCCAGCACGGCCGCGGCCTCAATACCGTGCATACCGCCCGAGTTGGGCACGGTCACGCTCTTGACGTTCTTGATGATGTTGCCCGAGCAGGCAACATCCATATGATCGGGCTCGCAACCGAGCGTCTGGCTCGCCAGCGCCGCTGCATAGGCACCGGCACTGGGCTCGGTACAGCCGAGCGCGCAGACAAGCTCGCGGTTCAAAACATCGCAAAACGCGGCATCACGAAGGGAATCGGCAGGCATAGGTATCTCCTACTTGTATAACGGGCTGGGCTCTCAATAATAATTAGCTCTTTTATTTGATAACAATGCATCAAAAACCGCAACCCGGGTTCCGGTAGACGGCATTCAGGCGCAAACTGACGGCATTCATTCATGAGAAACCGGTCTTGTTGCATGCTAAAGCGTTTGACCAAAAAACGCCCAAGCGTTTACACAAAAGTCGCGCTATCATGCAGTCGAACGCGGTAAAACCTTTAGCAATCTCGCCGCACAGACCAGAGAGGAACTATCCATGAAGATCGGTATCGGTAACGACCACGCCGCCGTCGAGCTCAAGAACATCATCTCCGAGCACCTGAAGGAGCGCGGCTGCGAGGTCGTGAACTTTGGCACCGACACCTCCGAGAGCTTTGACTACCCCATCGCCGGCTACAAGGTGGGTAAGGCCGTTGCCAACGGCGACGTCGATCTGGGCATCCTGATCTGCGGCACCGGCGTCGGGATTAGCCTGGCTGCCAACAAGGTCGAGGGCGT
>DBEWTR010000071.1:0-2119 GCA_048205775.1 Collinsella sp.
GTCGGAGCCAATGTGCGGCTTGGCATCCCACAGAATATCGCGGGGCGCGCCCGCCTCGACGAAGGTTTCGAGGATAAGGCGATGGGCGGGATTTTTGGTTCCCGTATTGAGCTTGCCGTCCGAGAAGGTCCCCGCGCCGCCTAGGCCAAACTGGATATTGCTCTCGGGGTCGAGGATGCGCTCCTTTAGAAAGAGATCGATCGCATGCGAGCGGCGAAATGCTGGGTCGCCGCGCTCGATGAGCAAGGGCTTAAGACCCGCTTCGGCAAGGGTGAGTGCAGCGAAAAGGCCAGCGCATCCGGCGCCGACAACGACAGGGCGTTCTTGAAGTGCGTCGGAGACGGGGGAGGGGAATGAGGGCCCATCGTCCTCTATCGCGCGTACGCGCGAGCGGTCACGCTCGGCGACGCTGTCGACCGCTTCTCGCTCGAGGTGGGGACTAGTCAGCTCAACACGAAAGCTCAGGATAAAATGGACGTCTCGTTTTTTGCGAGCGTCGATTGACTTGCGGTGGAGCTCGATGGACTTGATCTCGGAGTCCTTGCAACGTAGGACGCGCTTGGCGACTCGCTTGCCAACAATGAGGCAGGCATTTTCATCGCCGGCTTCATCGAGCGACGCGTTGACTTGGGTGATTTCGATCATCGAGGTCTCCTTAGAGGCAAGAAAGAGGCCGTCCGGTATCCCAGACGGCCCGAATGCGTTTTTGATTATAGACTGCGCGGCTACAGGCTGCTTGCAGCGCGAATGCCCGAGAGCCAGGCCCACGCAAGGTTAAAGCCTCCGCAATCGGCGTCGATGTCGAGCGCTTCGCCGCAGACGTAAAGCGGGGCGTCGACAGCGCTGCGCGCGCGTAGACTGGGTATTGAGATGCTCTCGACAGATACGCCACCACGCGTGACCTGCGCCGAGCGCTCCTCGGCTGTTCCCTCGACGAGCAACTTAAAGTGTTTGAGGATTGAGACCAGGTGGATGACATCGTTGGAGCCTGGATGGCACTGCTCGAACGTCGTGCAGACGACGCGGGAGAGTTGCGGGGCGAGCATGCCGTCGAGCCAACGGGGATCGCGGGGCGAAAAGCCGCCGAGTAGCTCAACGCGCCGGTTGAGCATATCGAGCAGCTCGTCTTTGGAGAGGTCGGGGAAAACGTCGAGCAGGATCGTATCGCCGCGCTGGATACGACGGGAGAGGTTGAAGACAGCGACGCCCGAGATACCGAAGGTTCGAAACAGGACTTCACCGTCTTCGTGCCAGAGCTCATTATGATTGCGGGCGAGCGTCAAGCGGGCGCGGACGCGCAGGCCATCCAACGTCTTGAGTGCCGCCCGATCGCCGACGACCGTTGCCGATACGGGGCAGAGGATGGGGCGCAGCGAAGTGAGGGGGAGGCGAAACGTATCGGCGATACCGGTGGGGTTGCCGCCCGTGGCGATAATTACGGCATGTGCCTGCAGGGCCTCGTTCTTGCGAGGGACATCGGCGAGCGCTTTCCGAAGCGAGCGGAGCTCCGATTTTCGGTCGTCGTGCTTTTTTGCCTTGAGTGCCCGCGCTGGACGGTCTATTTGGAGTGCCCAACCTTCGGAAGCTTTGTGCGCCGAGGCAACGTTGGCTCCGCAGATTAAGGTGATACCCAGGCGATCGCAGACGTTGAGAAGCGCGTCACGCACCGATTCGGCACGAAGGGAGCGTGGGTACAGCCGGCCGTCCTCAGAGGTTGTCGTGATGCCCAGCGAGGAGAAGAAACCCATAAGCTCTTGTTCGGGCTGGGGGCCCATAACGGATTCAACGAATGCGGGGTGGTTATACCGCTGTGGATCAATCGATTCGTTGGAGAGGTTGCAGCGGCCGTTGCCGGTCGCAAGGAGTTTAAGGCCGCAGGCGACATCGCGCTCAACGATGCAGACGCTTTTGCCAGCGCGTGCGGCCGTAATGGCGGCGGCGAGGCCTGAAGCCCCGCCGCCGATTACCAGGACGTCATAGAAGGCGCTCGTGTTCACTTAGGCCTCGTCGGTCTCGTGCGGGGTAATAATCTCGACGGCAGAGACGGCCTTGGGCAGCATGCCATCGGGCAGCGCGGTCTCGACCTCGCCCTTATCGCAGGCCTCGGCGAGTGACGGAT